>NZ_JBMFLX010000079.1:0-4411 GCF_049970975.1 Infirmifilum sp.
CCGGCTCCGTGGAGGCAGCCCGACTCGATCCTTTCGGCCTCGTACAGGTAGTAGTTGCCCTCGTAGAAGAGGACGTCGACAACCCTGTCCGTCTTCAAGTGGCCCCCTTGACCACGACCGCGGGGACGCCGTACTTCTCGTGTATAGAGCTGTTGCATGAGAACTTCAACAAGGGTCTCGACCTGCTGAAGATCTCCAGATGAGAAGCTTGTCAATAAGGTCGAAGCGAACTGCATTAATACATATTAGCTCAGCACCTGCAGCCTGAGACACGCTGGAATGATGCGCATACTCAAGAACATTATAAGCCCATTAATAGCAGCTGAGATTGCTAGGCACAAGAAACTCGACCACATATCGAATCGAAAACAGTAGAGAAGGCCCAAAAAGTATGAAATGTTTTGAGTTCCGTTGGGCTTGATCACACTTCACCTTCCTTAATAGGCAGAACAAAGTGCTGAATTAAGTTTTAGAGATTCTCAATTAACACGCGCATCATCGATGAAACCGTTCTTGCTGCAGTGGGTTTAATTATAGCTCCTCTACCTCCACAGCCGTATTTTAAATTGCTCAGATCGATAGCTAGGTGAACAAATACATTAAGGTACTTTGATAAAGGTGCCTTTCCCGCTAGGAGCCTCTCTAGGAAGTTCAACCACTTATTCGGTTCTTTGGCACTATATGTTAGCAACAGGTAAATGAGTACCGCATAGCCTACGTCGGCGGGAAGCTCTACAACGGTTTTGTCTCCGTCCTTCGAGATACTATATTTCAAGGCGTACGCGTCTATCACAGACATTACTCCATTGAACAATTCAGCAGAGCGTTTTCCACTTATTCTTATGAAATCTCTCGAATCCGGGGTCAACCCCCGTAGGCTCAGCACACCTCTTTCACCATCACCCACGTATATCAAATAGTACAAGCCCTTGCCCATACCGTCACCCTTATACTATTAGTAATGAAGCAATTACGCTAAGAGACCGAGGGCTCCAGGAGTGATTTACATCGTACAAGCCTCCTTCCTTCTCTACAATATCGTAGCCGTGATCTGAGAGCATGATTATAGTGCTGCCAAAACCCCCCTTCAACCGAGTAATCTTGCTGTACAACTTAGAAGTCAGCGTGTACATTGTCTCTATAATATCGCTGGCACGGACGTTCTTTAACTGGTGAATGGACTCATCGTAATCCCTAAAAACGATATAGTGCTTTGCGCGCATTTTTTCGGCTATTCTACGAGCAATATCGTTAAGAGTGAGGTCGGCATTTTGAATATAGCTATGCGGTTCGAGTATGAACTTGTACGTCTCCGTAGCACCACCAGGATTAATTATTGGGGCTATAAAGAGTTCCGCCCCTTCTCTTTTTAATCTACAAGCTATGTACAAAGCGTCGATAATAGATAGTCCATCGCAAACGATCACATATTTCGACGCGCTTTTTGAGGCCTCAGCAAGCTCGGCACTAGCTCTTCGAAACATTTCACGCGCTAATTCGAGGACATCAATGTTACGCTCACTAATCACTTCATAGACATCGCTTAGGAGTTCTTCAGCGTATTGTAGCATTCCCGATAAGCGAGCATCTTTATGTAAATTCTTCAGTAAAAAGGGTTTGTGACGTGAAGCTTGATAGAACAGCTCAAAAACAACTTTGTACGCCTCCTCAAGGCTGTCAAAGTTAACGTATTGAAGAAGTAAGTTGAGAAGGGCGCGAAGCCTGTTGATGAGTAGCGTTGTTGTTTCTAAAACCGCGTTCACGTACTTAGCGCCTCGAATCACTGCTCTCGACTTTCTATAAGCCTAACCCCACCAGGTGACAGTCCCATGTTCTTAACCATTTGCAAGGCTTCATCCTTTTCATATAATTTAGCTAGCTGTACTACAAGTCTGCAAGAAGTAATACTATTCCTGTAACGGTTGAGGTATTTGATGAGGTCTTCAAGGAGGTCTGAGATTTTATCTAGAGAACCCCTGACCTCTATTTTGGCATCAGAGCCTACTTGTATTTCAACGCTTAGCAGCCGCACAAGTTCTTTATTGCGAGCAATACCTCCTAAGGCCATGTTAACGTTATCTACCCCTGACGTTTCAAATCCTGCAATACCTATGCCTTTAGGCGGCGGTAGCGGGGGTGGCACTTCCTTCGGCCTTATGATAAGGTCATCCTTCTCAACGTCTACTTCGATTAGTTTTAATTCTTTGTCGTCCGTCTGAATAACTCTACCACGAAGGAGGCTATTAATAGCATTTTCTACGCTCTCCAAGGATTCGGGTTTTATCGGTATGTCGGGCCATCCCCTGGCGAGGCCGTCTACAATTGAGCGTAACGAGTACCTGTATTCCCCTTTCTCGCGCAGCTCCTGCCTCACATTAGGGGTGCCAACTATTATCTTAATCCACTCCGTGATCCTGGCACTAATCTCCGTTGCGTTAGCCACCTTCAGCCTTCCTCTAACGGCACTAGTAATCCACACAGGTAGCGATGCAAATACTCCGCCGAGCGTTTGAGGCTGTTTATCGATCGAAATCTCGAGGTCGTATATCTCGATTTTGCCCGTGGAGGGATCGAACGTCACAACTTTTTTGAAGAGGCTGATAAAGTCTGAAGTAAAGTTCTGCACTGCGGCACTGCTGAGCTGTTGGGCGTAGATCTCAAGTCTTTCTCTAAACCGAGCTACTATCTCCATAACGATACGCTTGAACTCCTCTTCGGGCTTCCTCACGAGCTCGAGCAGAGACTTGTGGCTCATTGCTGCACGCTCAGCAAACTTGCTCATGCTCATATCGGACTTTAGCATGTTGACAACTATCTCGCTGGCTCTGATTTCCGCTAGTGAACTGACTAGTCTTTCCAAGGTCTCCTCATTGACGTAAGGGACTACTACGGCGAACATATTTGGACTTTTTATTTTGCCCACATTTTTACTTATAGATCTTTTGATGCTCTCTAGAACGTCTTCAAACCTTGCCTTCTCTACAAGTAGCTTATTGGCCATGTCTATTGGCGAAACCACCAGTATGGTGAACTCGTTCTTGTTCAAGTATTCAGTGAAATGGGCGGTGACTTCCTCAAAGTCCCCGACCTTCACGAATTCCATGCTCAGCGGGGCGTTTTGTTTGAACTCGCTCACTAGTGCATACTCCTTAAGCCTCTCCCCTACGTACTCGATGGCATCTCTAACCTTTAGCCTCCCTTCCTCATCTCTAAGCCTGCGAATTTCGCTTTCGCGAATGTCCTTAAGTAGCTGGTATGGGTTTCCGAACAACGACGCGTAGTAATACTTGCTTTCGCCCCGCTCAACGCTATGTATGTATGGCGCTACATTAAGCCTCTCTAATACCTCGGGATACCTGCCGAGCTTGGCTATATCAACAATGCCTACTAGGGATAATATGAGCCCTCTCTGAGGTAAAGCCCTTCTATCAAGCTCTTCCGGTAGAAGAGCGTCTGGGCTCTTGGTCATCATTAGTAGTAAGTCCCACACGTTGTTAGTAACGGATTTGAGGTACACCGATGATATAGCGCCTTTAACCATCTTAACTAGGTCGTGATCCTTTGTTTCGGCTTCCACGAGCTCTAGAAACCTGTTCCACGAAAGCGTGTTTCTACGCCACTCATTTGCATAACCTTCATCCAGCAAGTGCTTAATGTCGTCGTGTTCAACGTGGGCTATGCTTATCAGGTACGCATCCTCGCCGCTTTCCAGTACCCTTCCGAGAATAACAGAGCTGATCTTGATTAAATCACGTAGATGCTGCAATCTCTCTGAGGCGAAGTCAGCACTATAAGCTGGAACTACGAGCTTTCTAACAAGCTCTCTATACACCGGTGAGAACGGATATGTCTTTTTGAGGTCCTCAATAAACTTTGTAGCTTCGGAATCTCCCACGATTTCGGACAGCGCGCGTCGAATCTCTTCAATCACACCATCAGACAGCACTTTACTTATCGGGGCTTTTAACCTAACGGCTCTTTTCTTTACAATTTCCAGAGCTTCTTCTTCGCTTACATCTCTCACGTTAATAGGTGCGACTCTACGAGTTCTATCCTCAAAGTACTTTACGGCCTCCTTGAGTAGCTCTCTTTCATCACCAACGTGCAGTCCGATTACGCCCCTCCATCTTTGAACGTCTTGCATGGCTGAAGCGTACACAAGTACTGCCGGGAATGTTCCTCTGAGCTCGTCAATGAGCGATGTAAGAAACATTAAGACCTTTCTCACACTATCAACGTACTCCCTGGAAGCCCCTGCAAAGGCTTCAAAGGCGGCTGCATAGACCTCGTCGACTACGATCAGTACGGGTATGCTAACCGCAAGTTCCGACAACGCCTTAACAAACTCCCTTGCTGCGTCCTTTGGCTCGTACCTGCTGATTTCCTGTAGGAGCTTTTCGAAATTGCTCAG
>NZ_JBMFLX010000079.1:4511-6146 GCF_049970975.1 Infirmifilum sp.
AGCGTTAAGAAATGGGTCTTCCCGAGGCCCATTGCGTGAGTGAGCGGGAGGACGGGTACGGCTTCCGAAACATTCTGCAGGCTTACGTTTACAACTCTCAGCGCGTCTACCAGCGGCTCCCGGAAGTACGTTGTCGCGAGGAACGTTGCGGAATCTAGGAACTCTTCGCTAACTTCTATGTCAGCTATGCCGAGGTCTTTCTGCAGTACCATGCCGAGACTGGGGGCCAGCCTGCCGACATACTCCTGTGGTTCAAGGTACCGGTACACTTTCGATGCCAGCGTGCTGAGCTCAACAACTTCTTTGAGCCTCGGAAGTGCCACGCTAGACACCTCGATATATTGCCACCAGCACCTTGTCTGCAAATTCACGAGTGAGCTCAGAAAGCCCAACGAGCTCGAGCTCGCTGCTTCTAGCAGTGCGCAAGAGGAACAGCGCCGTAGCAGCCACCCCGCGGCTCACGGGCATTGATGAGATCACACCCTTCGCAGCCCTAGAGACATCTTCCTTGGGCTGCCCCCCTATAAGCCTAAGCAAGTGTATGGCCCGCCCAGCGGACGTCTTGGTGAGCACTTCAATGCGATGGCCGACGGCGCTATAACATTCGCTCCCAAAGAGCACCTCGTACTTGTTTGACGAGGATCCAGCCGACTTTCTAAGAAGTCCGAAGTTTACTAGTGCCTGGTGAGGTACGTTCAGGATCTTGCATATCTTCTCAACAAAGTCGTAAACCAGCTCCCTAGAACCCGCGTATCGTGTAGCGGTCCAGAGCACGAGGTAAGCGCGAGTATAGCTGTCTGTACTAAGCACTTCACTTACTGCTCGTTCATCCAGCTTAGCCCTCTTAAGACTGTCCTCGAGCAGTATTGTAGATGCGAGATATACAGCTGCGGGGTAAAGCACCTTTTCATAGAATGTTAATGCCTTCTTGAACCTAGACTTATCTAGAACCCCCTCCACGGCACCAAAGTATTCAAGAATGCTCTTCTGGGATGGGGTCTCCAACTTATCGATGTCAGGATTCCAGATTCTGGTAGCACCCGCGATGCCGCCGGCAAGACCCATTATGAATATCTCTGGCCCCGAGACCTTAGAGTTGTACGCACTGGCGAGCGAGTCTAATACGGCACTAGCAATAGCTTTCTTGAGGGTCTCGTCCTGCACGATCATGGATGGGTTGTTGGCTCCGGTAACCAGTTCTTCGACAACGCCTCTCTTTCTGAGCACAAGTATTAAGGATGTGAAGAAGGCTGACGTCAATAACGCTACACGCCTCTGTGCCATTTCTGTCCATGTAGGCCAAGCCTTGCTCAAGGTGAAACCCGCTGCATAAAGAGAGGACATTATAGCTTCCCAAGCATCTGGGTCGCTGTGCGTAAACCACACTATCAGTAAGCCATCGTCCCTGAGCACTTCACTGACGCGGCGGAAGAACTCCCACATTCTTAAAACGTACCAAGCACCTGTGAACGGCTGTTTCTCGATTAATTCAACACTCTTGTTGCTGAGGTCGCCGATCTTATCACGACCTCGCCTAGCAATAATCTCGGCTTCTCTAGGTAGGACAGGTAGATTGGGAGACCACCCCTCAATAAAGAGCTCAACTCTCCCTCTCGACGGATCTCTGTTAAATAA
>NZ_JBMFLX010000080.1:0-6142 GCF_049970975.1 Infirmifilum sp.
GCATTCAGCTCTTGCCTTGGAGGGCCGAGGGGAAACCCGCAGTCATCGACACATCGGTTAGACTCTGAGCCTTGAATGTCTATGGTTGTAGCCACCAGTAGAGAGCGCAACAGGGCAGTCAGGGAATACTGGCCAGACTGGCGCGCGGCCCCCAGGCTGGCGGTGCGCTAACCCAGCGTAGACGGCCGCTAGGCTACCCCAGCATTTTCCCTAGTACATCCCCGTAGAATGCTAAGGTTAACGGGTGTACCCCACTTACATCCACAACCCTCCTCTCCACGACCCTTACGCATCCCCTTCTAAGCTTCTCTATGAGCTTCAACGTCCCCCTCGTATCGTAGAATCTCCTCTCAACCTGTTTTAGGGTCTCCTCCGCCAGGAGACTATCCCGCTGCCTGATATCCGATGGCCTCGTGTACCCTAGGCTTCTAGCTATCTCGTGGGCTACAACCAGCATGTAGGGTGAGTTTTTGATCGACTCCTTTATCTCCCTTTGGTCAACGTTTAGGAGGTATTTGACTACGTCTAGGCTTGGCTTATGGACTACTAGTATCCCGTACGGCTTGGGTAACACGTATACGACCTCACCCCTCCTGCTCCCAGCGAGTAGTATCGAGGTTATCGTATTGGAGATCCTGCTTCCAAACGGGTAAAGCATGGTTGTCACGACTAGATCGTACCCCCTAGTAAGGCCGAGCTTCCTCGGTTTAACCTTAAACACCCTAGAGGCTATCCTATCGACTACCATCGTCCTATAGCCGGGGGCTACGTAGTGCTTCACCTTAGAGAGCCCTCTCAGCAAGCCCCTAATGCTGTCGTCTAGCTCCACCCTTAAACTACCGAACCTGACGACCCTCCTCTCCCCGAGCTCACTCAGCCTTCCCAGTAACCTGTAGACTTCGACTGCGACGCTGGCGTGAACCGGTATACCGCCGCTCTTCCAAATCGGTATCGTGAACTCGTCGGTATCGGCGGCTACGACTATGATCTCCCTTCTCCCGGGCTTGGTATAGACGACCCGCCATACTCTACCAGCTAGTCTAATCACGCTGTCCTTTCTTATGAAGACAAGGTTGGCGGCGTCCACGGCTCCTACCTCGTTCCCACTAATATCCACGATCTTCACCTCCTCTCTCGGTGGTATGAAGGAGAAGAAGCTCCTCCAAGCTCTCCTGTCCCACACTAGTCTAAAATTGTCGCCTAGTAGTAGCCTGTCACCAGCTTGCTTCAGTAGGCCTTTACTTTTGAGTTCTTCGATCAGCTTCTCTAACCCCTTATCGAGGTCGGCGGTATGGGGGAAGGCTAGCCTTAGTAGCTCTCTAACCTCCGATACCCCCACCCCTCTACCCCTCAATCTGTAGGTCTCAGCCAGGATCTCCCTAGCTATCACGTCCAGCGATGGCGTGTAGACTTCGTAGCCTACCAGTCTCCTCCTACTAAGCATGCTCATTATGGCTATGAGCTCGAGTACATCCGTAGCATCCAACGCTATAAGAGCCACCTTGGACACGGTGTGCGGCTTGTGGGAACTCCTGCCCACCCTCTGCGCGAAGTACTCGGGTAGCCTAGGCGACCCCAGAAGAGCCACCTTTTCTGCCGAGCCGATGTCTACGCCTAGTTCCAGAGTCCTCGTAGCCACTAAGCCCCTGAGCCTTCCCTCTCTAAACATCCTCTCCAGCTCCCTTCTTATTGCGGGAGCTACAGAACCGTGGTGCACGCCTATGTCCTTAACTCCCTTCTTGTTGAGTTTATGGTGCAGTAGCTCAGCTAGCGCTCTAGTGTTGACGAATACGAGGTAACCCCTATCATCCCCTATAGCGTTCATTAAGGCTGTTACAAGCTCCTCATCATCACCAACCATGATCATTCTAGCCTCCACCACTCTACTCCTGGGGTCTCTCACCACCTCAACAGGGCCATCACTACCCCCCAGGAGTCTAGCTATGAGGCCTGGGTTTGGAAGTGTTGCTGATATGAAGAGTCGCTGGATCCTCCTACCGGTTAGCCTCTTAAGCCTCTCTAGTAGGATTAAAATCTGCTCGCCCCTCTTACCGTTTATAACCTCGTGTACCTCGTCTACTACAACGTAGTCAACGTTAGCCAGGCGCTTCCAGCATTCGGGCCTAGTGTCTAGGATCAGCTCCAGGGATTCAGGTGTTGTAACCAGGATGAGTGGTGGCTTTGTACAAATCTCATCCTTAACATCTCTATCCACGTCGCTATGCCACTCCCTGACGGGGTCCGAGGAGCCATCGAAGAGTGGGCGGGTTAAGCCTCTAATCCTCTCAGCTATATCGTGGCATAGGGCTCTCATGGGTGTTACGTAGAGGACTTTCACCCCCACTAGACCGCCCCTCCTCTCGCGTTCGTCTAGGAGTTTACTGATAACGGGTAGTAGGACGCTCTCCGTTTTACCGGACCCGGTCGGGGCTATAACTAGAAGGTTTCTACCAGCTAGAACTCTCGGTATCGCTAGCACTTGTATAGGCGTAGGCTCCTTGAAGCCTTTCTCCTTGAGGAGTTGCTGAAGCCTGGGATTCAACAATGTGAAAGGGTACCAGGAGCCCCTAAGTAGTCTAGCCAATCCACCCCTAAGTCTGAGCGTTAAATCCTCGACGGCGTTGAGGAGGGGTCTCACGTAGGGCTCCAGCGTTAGCGTGGCGTATTCGAGGTTAGAGCGCACACAGGCCCCAAACCTAGGCTCGGCCACCTCCACGTAACCCTGGGTGTAGGCTCTAGCCCTGCCCCACAACCTTTCAAATCTCTCTAAACCGCCGGGTAGCTCGCGTAGAGCGATGGGCCTGGATACAACATCACATGTCAGCCTGCGAGGTCCCCTATAGGCTTTACCATCAACGACCCACAAACCCTTAGCGCCCAGGAGGCCACTGTAAAACCTAACCTCGACGCACGAGCCTAGTCTACCGATAAGCTCCCACGGGGTACTGTTGGGGAGGAGAAGTCTAACGCTAATACCACGCAAGCACATGGAGTTGACCACGTTAACACCACAATCGTCTAAACCGCCCAAGATAGCCCAAACACTGGATCTAACGTTGTGTAGAAGGTCGCCTGAACCCACTCAGTGAACACCTCTTTCCACCGGCTTTGTATCGTGAGAGTTCCTATAGCAAATAGCAAACACTACTAGGAACATAATTTTCACCAAAATAATATTAAGGCTATTGTTGCTACTGGAAGCGCATTGAACAGTATTACAACATGTGGAATAGCCTTTCAATGCTCTTTAACGGCGAGAAGCCCGTAGAGAAGACCTGTTGAAGTACATGAAAGTGCTAGCTACCAATCACAACACTCACCGAAACCCACCACAAGCTAAACCCACGGCATGGGCTAGCGGAACCGTTATAAATGGTGTAGTTAGAGGAAGTAGAGTAGGCCGTCTCTCAGATACCTCCTCTCGATCTCCCACCCACTCCTCAACGCGTCGAGGAGTTTATCAGCGTAGTGTACCGGGGCTGGTAGCCTGAGCCCGGTCTCGCCCTCTATCGTCGAGTAGTTCAGGTGGGAGAGCCCCCTGAGTAGCCTCAGGTCGTCCACCGACACCCGCTCCTCTCTCACTGTACCCTTCGCGAACACGTACTTCACCTTGTCGATCTTAATAGGCCTTGGTAGCATGTCCCGCTTCAGCATATGAGTCTTCAGCAGGTAGGCATCCCCTATGTCAACAAACCATTCGACTCGACTATCCGATAACTGCTGGAACGGAGTCCTCTTCTTGACATTTATTACTTCTATCGTGCAGTCTTTCGTCCTCGATATGTCTGCCAGCTGAGTTATCTCCTCTTTGGTTAAACGACCGTCTCTCAGTACTAGGATTCTCTTCCCCTTGAGTTCGGCGTAATTTTCGTACTCGATCTGCTCTAGTAGATCCCCTATCCTAGCTGTCTCCCTACCAGGGTATCCGAGCCCGTACACCGGGACCAAGTTCATTAGACGGCCCATCTTGTCGAACAACACTACAGAGCCTACGATTCTAGACCCCTCAACCTCCCCGTGGCCGACGTCAACACCTATGATCAGATCGTAATCTGTAGACTTGCTTAACGTGAGGTACTTTACTCCAAGCTTACCGAGCATATCGTAGAACATGTTGGAGATCGCTGGCATAAGGATTCTCTTGTCAACCCTACCGTCGGATACGTATTTCCTCACGTCGATATTCTGGCTTATAACATTCCCCTTAAATAACACCTTCTTGAGAGGCCTATAGTAGTCCTCCTCGTCGTCAGCCGGACGCTCACCTAGTATGAAGGCAAAGGCCAGCTTTCCGCCAGTTACTTTCCTGACTTCCTTCAACACGTTGCTATAATCGCCGTGAGTGAACAAGATGGGCTGCCTGTGGACCCTCAGCTTTGGTAGTTTGATTTTAAGGGGCTCGTAGACCTCCCTAACTATCTCGTATAACCTCGTAACGTTCTCAACTACGACGTCCATGATCTCGAATGAGAGGGGGTCTAGCCCATCCTCGACCAGTACTAGTAGCTGGAGTTCATCGAGCTCCCGTAGGGTTGCCGGTACGTAGTTGGGTACCGGTATCTCGACCTTTACACTCCTACCCTCTTCGACTTTCTTAACAATTCTTATTAGTTGTAGCGGTTTCATCACGTCGGCTGTGAACGAGACTTCGCGCTCGGATCTATTTATGATACTCGGCTTGCCACCGTTATACTCTACCTCAACTAGTTCGACTTTAAGGGGCTTTTCGCCCTCTATACTCTCTATGTTCAAGTGAGTGGCTTCCGAGAGGTATCCTAAGCTCCTGGCTATCGCGTTGATCAGCCTACCCTTGTAGCCTCCACTGTTTACGAGCTCCCTGAGTTTAGCTAAGATCCTGTCCTCGTGCTTTTCAGCTAATCTCGGGTCGTATACGGGTATACAGTACTGTGCTGGTATGTAGACTGGCCTCCTCCCCATCTTACCGGCTCTGGTTGCCTCTAGTACCGGCTGGTTTGGATCAACTTCCTCGACGAGCTTCTTCATGAGCCGTTCAAACCTGGTCTCTAAACCCTCCTCTCGGGCCTTCACGACGGGGTATTTTACCAGCTCCTCGTACCCCATCGGAGGGCTCTTCTCCTCGTAGGAGCTCCTGTCAATGACGTTTGCTACAACATAAGTTCCGGGTCTACCCCTAGCGATATCCAGTATGTACCTGCACCTGACGTGTTCCACTAGGCTCCTTAGCTTATCCAGGCTCCTCTCAGCCATGTGGTCCCATAGGTTACCGTTGTAGTCTATGTCGAGACCCACGTTTAAGGCCACGAATAGCTCGTCGTTAAACCAGAAGACGTAGACATCATTACTATCGACGGTAAGCCTAGCATTCCACCTGCCAACTCGGAAGACGCTTCTTGACCTCTTAACATTCCTATACCCCTTGCTAGTAAGCCCCTTTAAGACTTCGTCGAGGATCCCTCCGACTTCATCACTTTCTTCAAGTACCGCTCTAGAACCGCGTAGAACCTTATCCCTGACATAGACCTTGATAATACTGCGTACACCGTCGACGGGGACTTCCTTAAGAGTCACAGCCTTGTGCGAGCCTATAGATACGCTATCCCTACAAGGCTCTGGAAGATCGCCTATAGGCCTAGTGGTGTAGAGACGCCTACTACCACCATCGTAGTAACCGATATTTTCCAAAGCCTGAATACAGGGATCATCCTCTCTAATAGGCTCCTTGAATGCTAGCTCATACACGTTAATCGAAGGACTACCCTCAAGCTCACCCCGGATAGTCTCCAAGTCGACCCTAAACACGTTAACACGAGGCCCCGAACCTTGATGAGGCTCGGTCCCCATGCCAGGTCATCCATTTACAGCATGGTACATAGAAGGTATTTAAGTCAAATTTTTGTCTAATTCTAGCCGGCGTGACTTAGCTACCTATAACCCTGAGGGTAACGTGGGGATCGCGTTTGCGTATAAGGCGTACCTCGTAAGCCTTACTATCGTCTCAGCATGTCTGACGTGTTTTCCTGGGACTTCTCGTGCCATAATTCGTTGCTGGGTAACCTAAAAGTGGTGCCCTCTACGTCGGGCACAGTACGGCAAGAGAGAGGTGAGTTCACGAAGCTCTTGGGGGAGTCTTGAGCTGGTCTCTTACCGTGTTATAGCTCGA
>NZ_JBMFLX010000081.1:0-6088 GCF_049970975.1 Infirmifilum sp.
TTGTAGATGTACACGGCTATGTCCTTGAATGTTTTTACGGGGGTGAACTGGGGGGGTGGTGTGGTCATGTTGTACCAGGTGTTGTTGAGCCACCAGATTGTATAGACTGTTGAATTGCGAGAGTAGGCTTGCGCCGCAGTCAACAGGAGTCTAGAGGTGTTTTCGCGGATTGGGGAGGAGAGTTTCTGCTCGTTCACCCTTACTAGCTTGGTGTTTCTGGCGTAGAGTTGTGCCCAGTTGTGGAATGCCTCGTGTAGAACCAGGGTCTTGTTGCCTGGCTGGCTGTCAACCCATAGTGCTGCCTGTATGGTGGGCTCGACGTCCTGGAGGGGGATGGAGCTTTGGAGCATTGAGGTTTGGATGTAGTGTTTGTAGGGGTTCCAGTCGCCGAAGTATTTGTTGTACTGGTGCTCGGGCGGAAGGACGAGGTATGTCGCGGTGAACACGGCGTTTAGGATGAGCGTTGATAAGGCTATGACACGTGCTGTGCGAGGCTTGAGTGGTGTCTGTCCGTTTAGGAGTTTTTCGGCGCCGAGGGCGGAGGCGAAGGCTATAGGGTAGACTAGGAGTATTGTCCATCTGAACCAGAGGAAGTCCATGTTTGGTGTAATGGCTGGGAGGAGGGTTAGGGTGAGGCATGTGGCTGTCCAGTTCTTGAGGGGCGGGGTTTTTAGTGCTTGGAGGCCGAAGGCTAGTAGGGGTGCCAGTGGTAGATAGAGGTACGCGAGGAATCCTAGGGCGTATGCGGTGAATTGTAGTTGTGATGGGTAGTATAGGGTGGTGTGGAATACTTCGAGTGTGTTTTTCTGGGGGTTGTAGAGCTGGTAGAGGAAGAGTATAGCGGCTGGTAGTGATGGCAGTGCTCTTTGGGCTGCTTTTTTGAGGCTGGGTGAGGTTAGTGTTTGGATGAATGCATGTGTCATGAGTATTACTGTGATAAACTCGTGGCTCCATGCTGTGAGGAATGCCAGTGCTGGTAGTGCGAGTAGTTTCAATCCTTTCGGGTTTCTGGACTCTGTTGCTAGGTATGCTAGTAGGAAGATTGTTGCGAGCATTTGCCTGTACATCTCCCAGGATACCCTGAGGGCGACGAAGTACGTTGTGGCAAGCGCTGAAGCGAGGAGGGCTGTTCTCTCGGAGTAGCTCAGCGTCCTTGCCAGGTGGTACGCCGCGAGACCCACGAGGCCGGTTAGTACGGGGCCGAGGATTTTCGCCGGCAGGAGGGGGTCTCCAAGGAGCTTGTAGAGGAGGGTGTAGATGATGTAGAGGAGGCTGGTCGTCTTGAATATTTGCTGGGGCGGGGCTTGGAGTGCTTTTTCGTTGATGGCGGCGCCTGCATAGATCAGGGTGTCGAATCCTATTGGGTAGGGCCATGAGAGAATCTCTGGCACTGTTCTAACCAGGAGGGGTGTGAGGAAGGATAGTAGGAGGTATTTGCGGTTCATTTTAACTCCCGTTTCTTGGGTTTTGAGAGAATTAGTGCGGTTGCAAGCAGAGGGAGGAAATAGAGTGGGTCAAGCCTACTTGGAGGGGTAAGGTAGGGGTCTACTATTTCGCCGTCGCCTGTGACTTGGACGTGCCACTCGCCAAGCAGTACCTGTTTGTCGAGAGTGTAGGCGCGTATCGTCACGTTTCCTCTCGGCACGCGGGGGATTGTAGCGTAGCCCGTGGTGTTGGTCATGGCTGAGGAGATTTCTGTGTGGTTGACCTCTACTGTTATGAGGGCTCCGGGTAAAGGTTTCTTCTCGGGGGTGATGGCTAGGACTTGTAGTTCATGCAGAGAGAGGTTTGTAGTAATCGTGGTGTCGTTGTCTAAGCTCAGAGTCTTGGGGCCCCAGACTGTGATACCTGCGTATTTTACTTCCAGCTTGACTGTCGAGTTTAGATGCTTGAAGGTCAGTGTTCCAGATGAGTTTGTTGTCATTGTTATCCCTGAGGCGGTGACTTGTGCTCCTGGTACGGGTCTCCCGCGGGAGTCGAGGGCTATTACTGTGAGTGTGTAGCCTTTAGGCTTTACCGTTATGGTTAGCGTGGACGAGTAGCTGCCTGAGAGAGTTGTTGCTGTGAGTGTGACGTTGTAGTCTTTGGGAGTAGTTTGATCGTAGATTCTCAGTTGGAGCTTGGCTGTAAAGTTTGTTGTTCCCTGGGAGGGGGTGATGATCCCTACAATGCCTGGAGGAGTATCTAGGGAGAGCTGGACTGGTAGGGGTATCTCATGGAGTATCTGAACCTGTACCTGTATGGTGTCGCCCTGGTAGGCTTGCAGGGTCTGGGGAACTGCTATGGATATCTTCTTGGCTTTTTTTATGGCGTATCTCGCCGCGCTGATTATCATAGAGTTCGTCTTGTCTGTGAGTATGTAGTTGATGTTGCCCACTTCGTCTACCCCTTCCAGGAAACCGTTGCTTGTCTTGGTCTTCAGGACGTATTGGAGGAGGCGGTAGGTATAGTTGGTTCCCCATACGGCGTGCATGCCTATTGCTGCTTTTGTGAAGACTATGGGTGTCATGGACTGTTTGCCACTTCCCGCCATTATGTCGAAGGTGCCTCCAGTGTATATGTCGACTATCCACTCGTAGATGTAGTAGGGCGGGTTGGGTAGGGAGCCCTCTGTGAACGCTGTGAACTTGCCCGTGGTGCGGAACCTGTTTTCCTGTGCCTCATAGGCCCTGTTAGCCCACTCCCAGAAGCTTGGCTGTGGGCTTATCTCGAATATTGCCAGTAGAATGGGCTCCATTGTGATCTCGACAATCGGGAGGTTTACGCCGTAGACGTATACCATGCTTACCCCCCAGAGTCTATCGGGCAGTTGAACCGCTTCTATAACTCTTGGCGTGGTGAAGCCCCACAGGTAGAAGCCATGTGCAATGTAATAGCCGTAGAAGCCGTTTGTCTGTACTCCGCCGGCAAACTTTGAGAAGCCGTTCCGTTGCACGACATAGTCTATTCTAGGAGCTAGCCGGGGCCTGGACTGCTTCAGCCTGTAGAGTGCTATCAGGAGCCTGCCTGCGTCGCTAGGGTTTGAAGGCGCATTACCGTAGGGCTCCATAGTGTCTGCATTGTAGATGTCATAGGGGACGCCGCTAGGGTGTAGCGGCCTATTTGCTAGAAAGTTCAGGAGTTTTTCTATCCTGTCGTCTGCGCCCCAGGGCCCATCGCGGGGCAATATCCCTAGCTCCTCCGCGTCTATTATGGCCGATAGGTAGCAGCCTAGATCCCAGTCGGTGATATAGTGCCAGGTGTTGTGCGCGTAGTTTATGCCGAGCTGGCTTACACCGAACCCGGGCTTGAAGTAGTTCCAGGCTGTCCTTGCCAGGTCTAGCCAGTCTATAGGTGGCTGTGCGACGGTCTGAGTGAGAGGGAGCTCAGGTGGGGGGAGTAGGGTGGTAAGGAGTATGGCTGTGAGCACAGCTGTAAAAACCAAGCCTTTTTTATTCACTGCGATACGGGGGCGGCTACTTTAATGGTCTGGTCTGTAGTTGTAGTATGTTTAGGTGTTCTTCTCCATTTCCTCGGCCTCCTTGTTACCATCTCTACTATCGCTAATGTAGCGACGCCTGTAAGGAGGAACCAGTAGATGTAGATAAAGGGTATCCATGCCAGATTCTTAGGGGTCATGGGTCTGTCTCCCAGGATGAGTGCCAGGCTCACCGTGAAGAGTGAGAGGATGTTAAGCATGGCTATAAGAGATACCGGGGCGGCGAAATGGTTGGTGTGGGGTATAACCATTGAGAGAAGCCATGCTGATATAGCTATAAAGCTGAAAACCATGAGGTAAGGCCCCCCCGAGAGAACTATAGCGTCAAGCCCTTTAACGCCCTTCCAGGCCAAATCCTTAAAATGTCGTATAAGGGCTTCCATGTACCCCCTATACCACCTGTGCCTTTGCACGGCAAGACCCCTCAAAGTTGTAGGAACCTCTTGCAGGGAAACAACGTCGGGCGCGTACTCGACCCGATATCCCTTTTTGAAGAGTTTTAAGGAGAGCTCCAGATCCTCGGCCAGCTCGTCTTCGCCCCACCCGCCTACCTCTGAGAGAGCGCTAGCCCTTATGAACTGGCAGCTCCCCGTGAGGGGGGTGAATAGTTTTAACCGCCACCTGCCCAGTAGGAGAATCTGGAACCATATCTTCTCCTCTTTGGAGGTTATCCGCGTGACCATGTTGTCTGTACTGTTTAGCGGCTCGGTAACGCCCTGTATAGCTGCAACTCGAGAATCGTTGAATCGTGCTATGGCTCTCCGGAAAGCGTCGGGTGAAGGTATGTTGTCTGCATCGAATACTGATATTATTTCCCCGGTTGCGTGTGCTAGACCTGTGTTTAGGGCGTGGGGCTTCCCGCTAGGGTTTTCTTCACGGATATATTTAATCGCTGCCCCATATTTCTTCGAGAGTTCCCCCGTAAGGGCTTCGAGGCTGTTGTCAGAGCTTCCATCCACGACTATTACTTCTAGCTTGTCTTTGGGGTAGTCTGAAGAGAAGATTGCCTCGAGGCACCTCGTGAGCCTTGCCCCCTCGTCCTTTACCGGTACTATAACAGATATCCTCGGCGTGTTAAGCGGGGGTGGCTGTGTGTTCCGGAGACTTTTCCGGGCTATTAGTCCTGCGACGAGTATTGGTGTGTGGTATAGGGTCCAACCGAGGATTGCTAGGAGAGCAAATGTGGAGAACGCGTCTAGTATAATGAAGAAAATATTCGTGAGAGATAGCACGCCAAGCATCCGAATAGCTTATGACTAAACGGTTTTCTAGGGCTCGATCACTATCTCGGTGAAAGGCTTGCACTTCTCCTTTATCTTCCGCAACGAGAAGAAATGATAGAGAATTAAGAGAATAAGAAACGATAAGAGCACCAACGTCATACCCCCGGTGATAATGTGTATCCCGCCTGTTGATGAAACAGCAGGACTTGTATTTACAACACCGTTTTCCGTTGTTGCAACTTTCAGCGGTTTTACTTCTACCCCTGTGAGGACTGGCCAGAAGGCCTCACTAGCAGCGAAGGATCCTTTTCCCTCGCTCAGGGTTACGTTGTAGATGTGCTGTCCAACGGCTACAAGAACATAACCTGTCTCTGTATCAGGTACTTCTAAGTTAAAGACGTACGGGATTGTTGCTTGTTTAATGTTGACGGTTTTTGCAGAGGACAGTGGGATTGTGGCGTTACTAATTTTCACGTTCCCCATTTGCAGGGTTGCAGAGGCAAGGTAGCCTCCGGCAACACTATTGGGTGGCACTAGGCTTAGAGTGATATTAAGGGTTGCAGGGGGCATTGCGGATCCATCTATCTCAAGGGCATCTCTGCCTAACGAGAGATTTGTTATGCAATTAAACGCTCTGGCTTCAAGTATTCCTAGGATATTAGCTGCTCTCGCCTGTAGCATAGAGTGAAAACTTACTTTTACCGAAGAGTTGCCCTCAAGATTTATTTTAAGCCGGAGAACGTCTTGGTGGGCTTCCAGCTTTCCGGATATCTTTACCATATAATTAAGTTTCTTAATGAATGTGAAGTTCCCGACCTTTAGCTCTACTTGTGCTGTTCCACTCCAGTTGGGCTGGCTTAGTGTAATGCTTGGAGTGATGAAAATAATCGTTGTTAGGTTCTCGCTAGGCCGGAGCAGGTAGGGTTTGAAGGCTTTGTCTAGGCTTGAGTTGTAGTTGCATGTTAGTACTGTAAGACTTAGCAGAGGAGGAGCAGATATCATGCAGCTGGTGTTGAAGGGTGCAGTGATTTTTAGAGCTAGCACCCCTATCTTTACGGGTTCCCGGGAGGTGTTTCGAAAGGATACTTCTAGTCTTCCATCCTGAACAGATACCTTATCTACCGTTAAGCTTGAGGGGTTGAGTGTCAGGTTGAGGTTTAGGGGCACAGCTCTTTCAGACTGCCGAGATATGGAAATTGCTGAGGGCAAATATCCTATGGTGACCGTCAGGATTAGGAGTGCTAGGTGTGCGTAAAGGCTTTTCAAGGCTCTATTATCAGTGTAGTCTTCCAAATTGGGGTCAGCCTTCAGCCTCACCCAGGCTCGGCCTGTAGAATGAGGGGGTGTTTAGGTACGAGTATCCTAGGGTTGGTATTAGCTTGTGTGC
>NZ_JBMFLX010000082.1:0-6077 GCF_049970975.1 Infirmifilum sp.
AGGCTACAATTGCCTCTCGGGGCACGCCCCTAGATCCTAAAGATATGGAGTGAGGTGTGCCCTCCTGTTCCTTCCTCAGCATGTATAATCAACTTAATAATATTATTTAAATATCACTTTGATATTCTTAACGTCTTATTTAGGAAACTTAGATTAATGTTTTTGTACCAAAGTATAATAGCAATAAGTATTGATGGGAAACCAAGCT
The DNA here is from genome assembly GCF_049970975.1 of Infirmifilum sp. NCBI lineage: Archaea > Thermoproteati > Thermoproteota > Thermoprotei > Thermofilales > Thermofilaceae > Infirmifilum > Infirmifilum sp. The sequence goes on from NZ_JBMFLX010000082.1 coordinate 209, forward strand.
TCTTTCATATAAGTTAATGTTTTTAACACGTACGACATATAATAATTTGTGTCGAGTACTGAATCCGGGTCGGCTCCACGTGCCATAATTGTACCGCCTGAGGAGATTATCCTGGACTTCTACGAGGTTGTCCCGCCGCTAGGCTACGCAGTTATAACTAGAAACCAGAGGACTGGGCGGTTAATGTATAGGGTTGTAGAGCCGGTTTTAACTAGGGAGGATCAGGCTGTGATAGAAGAGCTCAAGAGGATTCTTGTGGAGGAGCAGAGGCCTAGCCTGGAGGAGCTCAGGAAGCGTGGAGCAGAAGAGGTGTTGCGTGAGCGCGTTGAAAGGATTATAAAGAGGTATAGGCTTCCGATACCCAGGGAGGCCTTCGACAAGGTCTTCTACTATGTGAGAAGAGACATGCTAGGGTACGGCAAGATAGACTTGCTGATAAGGGACCCGCAGATAGAGGATATCTCGTGCGACGGTATAGGCTTGCCTGTCTTCGTGTGGCACAGCAGGTTCGAATCCCTTCCAACAAACATCGTCTTCGCGGATGCATCCGAGATGGAGAGCGTCCTGGTAAGACTGGCCCTGAAGGCCGGGAAACAAATATCGGTGGCTCAGCCCATCGTTGAGGGCTCGCTGCCTGAAGGGTTCAGGCTTCACGCTGCTCTCTCGGAGGTGGCGCGCAGGGGAGGCACGTTCACCGTGAGGAAGTTTAGGGAGGTGCCCTTCTCTGTTGTTGACCTGGTTGTGAGCGGTACATTGTCTCCAGAGCTTGCAGCCTTCCTATGGCTCCTGGTCGAGCACAAGAAGAGCCTTATCGTAGTAGGGGCCACAGCGGGTGGGAAGACCACTCTGTTAAATGCCATTGCCACCTTTATACGTCCAGAGGCTAAGATAGTCTCCATCGAGGAGACCCCGGAGCTGAACCTCCCTCACGAGAACTGGGTTCCACTCGTCGCGAGGCCTGCTTCCGACCCTTGGGCCCGTGATGTGACTCTATTCGACCTGTTGAAGTCAGCTTTGAGGATGCGCCCGGACTACGTGATCGTGGGGGAGGTTAGAGGCGAGGAGGCCTTCACGCTGTTCCAAGCTATCGCGACGGGGCATGCGGGAATGTGCACCATGCATGCGGAGAACGCGGACTACGCGGTGAAAAGGCTTACCTCTGAGCCCATGAACGTACCTGTCCCGCTCATCCCCTTGATGAATGTCTTCGTTACGGTTAGGAGGTTTGTCACGGAGGATAAGATCTTCAGGAGGGTTGTGGAGGTCAGCGAGATCCTAGCGGGGGATAAACTTGCCTGGAACCCTGTTTACAGGTATGACCAGGTCAGCGACAAGATTATGAGGGTTGGCGAAAGCACCGTCTTGGCGAGGATAGCCGAGGAAGAGGGTGTCCCGTTAAGCTTGCTGGTCGAGGAGCTGAAGAGGAGAGAAGAGATAATCAAATGGCTCGTTGAGAGGAAGATAACCGACTTCCAGCGTGTCAGCAGGCTTGTGAGGGACTATGCCCTGCGTCCCACGACTGTCTACACCGCTATCGAGAGAGGGGTGTACACGCTTTGAGCCTACCCTACCTTCTAGGTAAAACCATTACCCGGTTGACTGGTGAAAGGCTAAAAGCCTTCAGGGACATATACTACACTGCAGGCTTCACTGACGTATGGGAAGTATACCTGGGGAAGTGGCTCCTAGCATACCTTCTTTCGACACCATTTGCGATGACTATCTCCCTGTTTATCCACCAGTACATTCTCCGATATTCCTTACCTGTAGCCTTTCTCCTTACGCTGGTGCTACTCATCCCCTACACTTTGATATTCCTTGCATTCACCCTCTACTACCCCCTGTACAGGAGGCACTCGAGGGGCTGGACTATAACGGCGAGGCTACCTTACACGCTTGCTAATTTCGCGGTGCTTGCTTCCTCGGGCCTCACGTTTACCGAGACACTCAGGACTGTAAGGGAGCTCGAGGAGAACAAGGAGATAAGACGGGAGATAGACCTCCTCCTCACAGACCTGGAGCTTCTCGGCTATGACGTCCTGACAGCCCTGGAGAGAGCGGCGAGGCGTAGTCCTTCAGCTGCGCTATCACTGTTTCTCTCAGGCTTAAGGGATGCATACATCACAGGGGGCAACTTGTACAGCTATGCGTCCTTCTCTACTCAGAGGCTCCTCGAGCTTAAGAGAAGCGAGCTACGCAGGGTTACGAATACAGTGGCAGCGATCTCAGAGACCTATGTAACCCTAATGGTAGCCGCCCCCCTAATGTTCATAGTTATGCTGGCAATTATAGGGATGCTTGGAGGAACAATTGCAGGCCTACCAGTAAACCTTCTCATCTCTGTCCTCGTGCTGATCGGCACTCCAACGTTCGCTGCAGCTACACTAGTCATGCTGGACTCTGCGTTATCAAAGGTGTAGCCTATGCCCTACCTACCCCTACGCGGAAGAAGACTTGCCATCATCGCAGCCCTCTCGCTAACGCTAGGCTCCCTTCCGCTGATAGTCCTAGCAACGCTTTGGGGAAATGTTGGCCGGGAGCTCGTCTATGTTGAGCTTACGCGGGAAATTGTCCTGCCCTGGTCTATAACGCTCTACACCTTAATAGGCATCTCAGTTCCGCTCGGCCTGGCGCCCGTCGCAGTCATCCTCTGGCTTAACCTCAGGTATGTTGACTCCCTTAACAGGCAGCTCCCCACCTTCTTTAAAGGCGCGGCCGACGGGGTTAGGGCAGGCATGCCTCTCCCAAGAGCACTCGAGGTCGCCGCAAGGGCTGTGGGAAACCCCCTCGGTAGAGAGATACTTGACGCGCTCTCCGTATCAGCTCTAGGCTTAAGCCTACAGGAGGCCCTAGAACGTTTAACCGTGAAGATCCCGGAGCCAGCCCTTAAAAGGGCTACAAGCCTCCTGGTGGTGGCTCAGAGGTCGGGTGGCCGTGTAGCGGACGTACTGGACGCTGCAGCCGAGATGAACGGGGTTCTGAACAGCTACGAGGAGGAGAGGAGGGCTAACATGTCGCCGTACGTCTGGGTCTCCTATGTCGCTCTCGTCGTCTTCCTTTTAACAGCCACTATAATAACCTCGGTATTCGTCGAGCCGCTCTACAGGGTAAGGCTACCAGGCTTCGTGTCTCCGCCTCCACCCGAGCTCTTCAAGAGCATCTTCTATATCTCGGCTTACATGCAAGCTTTTGCAGGAGGGATCGTCTCGGGTAAAATCGCTAGGGGGACTGTCAAGGCTAGCCTGCTCCATATAGTAGTGATGCTCACAATTGTCGTACTCTACTTTTTCCTACAGGAGCTATACTTTGCCCCAGCTATAACCCCGAGAATCTAGGGCCACTCCACTAGGAGGCGCGCCACATGGAGAAAAGATAAGGCCTTCTCCGTAAATGAGTGAATAAAGGCCAACACCGTGAGGAGCAAGACAATCATCAGTAATCCAAGAGCCAAGTAGACGAGTGCCTCCGCAACACCCCTCAAAAGGTACAAGGCCCTAATCCTCCTTGCAAACTCGCTTATAATGCCCTCCAAGGCTTACCCCCCAACCCGTATCCTTGCAATGTAAGTTCGAAGCTTGGATACTACCCGAACCTCGTACTCGTAGCCGGGCACCAAACCAGAGCTCAGCTGGAAAACCTGAACCCCTCCAGGCGGGATAACCACGTGTTGCTGAACCACGGGTATGGGCCCCGTTGGCCCGTTGACGTAGACCGCGTAGACCTCGAGGGGCAGGTACCCGGTATTCGATACAACAACCTGGGCCTGCTGGAGCAGTTGGAGGGAGTAGCCCCTGACATTGCTAAACGTAAGGCTGAAACTCCTTGTAGAGTTATAGTCGTATGCGAAGACCAGGGTCGTGTTCTTGAAGCTCACCTCCACGCTGCTGCTGTTCAAGAAGAATCTTTCAGTCATCCTCCAAGACCCGCCTACTCTCTCGAATAATTCCACGAAGCATGGACCTTGAGAGCTGAGCGAGAAGTTTCCCATGGAGCCAAAGACTCCTGGAGCAGCACTGACATTCACGAGGGCGACACAAGCATTTCTAGGAAAAGGGAAGACCACGCCCCCGGGAATACTACGAGTGAAGAGGTTAAGGCATGAAACTGTTAACCCAGGGCCAGACTGTGTAGTATCCCCGACAATGACTCTTATACTAGTAGTCGTGTCTACTAGGCCTGCGTATTTCAGGCTTATGTTGGGCTGTCCCTCCGCGAGCTGCTCGGACTTCTGCGAGGCTATCTCGCTCAGGGTTGATGTGAACGTCGTGTACATACGGAACATTAGTGCTAGGAACATCGAGGCTATGATTATGAAGAATATGGTTCCAAGGGCAGTTGAGATCCCGCTACGCAGCACAAATAATATAGTGTGTTCAGGGTTTTTAACTGAATCGGTCGCTTATCATAATAAACGTTAATTTTATATTCATTGATTAAATTATATAAATCGATGGGTATGAAAAGGAGGGCTATAAGCCCTGTTATCGCAACGCTCCTTTTAATAGTTATTGCTGTAGCAGCGGCAGTCCTGACTTATATCTGGCTGACAGGATACATGGGCACAATAACCCCCCACCAGACACCTACACAGCTACAGGAAAGAGTAAAGATTGACGCCGTCCAAGTCGATAATACTGGGGTCTATATATACGTGGCTAACATAGGTGACGTAGACACAAGTATTGTGGGAGCCTACGTCCTTACATTAAACTACACAGCTGTCTGCGGTGGAAGTATATCCAAACCTTTGCCTAAAGGTTCAACTGCACAGGTACAAGTACCAGGAACATGCACTCTCACATCTGGTAAAACATATATAGCAAAGGTTACGGCTAAGCAAGGCTCGGAGGCCACATACACATTTGTCGCACCTTAAATTTTTATTTCTCTAATAAAAAATACTTTTTTTGTAAAAGGATATAAAAGCAGGTACCTCGAAATTAAATATGGTTAAGGCTACCATGCAGGGACAGGCGGAAATCATCGCGGCCTTACTTCTAACCGTCATCGTATTGGCAGGATTCGCGATTACATGGACTTATCTTTTCCCCAGCTACCTCTCTTGGGAGCATGAGGCTTCAAACACGGCCCTGGAGTCTAGGCTTGCAGCCTCTGAGAAAATCGTGATTGGAAACGCTGTCTTCTCCTCCTCGACGGTCAAGCTAACCCTCGTGAATACAGGTAGTGTCGGGATACGCGTGAGGGCTATATACGTGAATGAGACCCCCGCGTGGCAGGGACAGCTCGATTTAGCCCCAGGCCAGCCGGCTGAGATAAGCTTGTCTGTGCCGGGGGACAACCTATTGTTATGGGTAAAGGTGTGCTCTGCGAGAGGAAACTGCTGGGTCTTCCCAGTGTTCAACTCATCCCTTACTACTCCTACAACCCCACCGCCGCCACCTCCACCTCCTCCACCCTCACCTCCACCCTCCGGAGGGGCTCCGGTATTCGTGATAACTAGTTATAACAGTACAATCTACGGACAGCCAGGCAGCACTGCGAGCCTCGTAGTGGGGGTCTCCAACACTGGGAACTCGAGCGGGGCATGTAGGGTCGAGGTCTACGACCAGGCTGGTAGCCTTGCAGCCTCCACCACTACAACCATACAAGCAGGCTCAACAGTAACCGTGAGGCTGGCTCTAACTCTTCCCGGAACCAAGGGAACATATACCTGGACCATAAAGGCATACAACAGCTACACGGGCAGGTACGACGACTCTAAGACATTCACGGTGCGCGCCCTAGACATCCTCCCGGACACGAGCGCCGTTCTCTTCTATACACCATTCGAGACACTGCCCAGCGGCTGGCAAGCAATGGGAGGCAAATGGAGCATAGCCACAGGTCAGGGTTGGGCTGGCTCCAACGC
>NZ_JBMFLX010000083.1:0-6007 GCF_049970975.1 Infirmifilum sp.
TTTCGACTATTTTTCCCTGCTTAACTGCATCCATTAGAAAGAAGTGGATTTGCGAGCTCCTGTAGTACTCTGCAATATGCTTCTTCTCCTGTTTCAGTTCCGTGTAAGTAACCTCTAAGGTGGTACCATCGTCTGTTACCAACTGGTAGGGACGAGCGAGGAGATTAGCTGCACGATAGTATCGTAGACCTGTTTGCTGGTAGTCTTTCACCCTAACCGGGCAGAAGTGAATTGTAAGATTAAGGCCCTTCTCCTCAGCCCTTCGAATGACGTCTAATGCAGTCTCCTTACTGCCCATAGCACTCCTGTAATCCTTCCGCATCTTATACCCACGGAGCAGAAGCGAGGAACTGTTCGTCTCTGTAAACTCAAGCTCGTTTAGATTCATAAATGCTGCTTCGTACTTTTCAGCTGTCTCGGCTAGCTCGAACAATCTCTCAGAATTCCCCGGGAGAGCGGGATATTCGAGTCCTATCAGAAGCTTATCCTTGTACTCGGAGGCTATCCTAAGTTTTTCCTCTAAAATGTCTCGAGGCGCATGTATCCTCAACTCGTCGAGTCCAGAGTCGACCAGCTTCTCAACCGAGCGGTTTGTGAGTGGAACCGCACTAGTATACAGGTGTATGTGAAACTTCTCCCCAAAAGTGTCCTTTAAGCTCCGGATAATCCTTGAGGCCGTTTCAACCTTAACGAGTGGCTCGCCGCCCGTTAAGCTTGCGCCCCTTGAAGCGGATCTCAACACTTCCAATACAGCTGTTCTGTCCAAGTTTGACTCATCCACCTGAACCTCGTTTACAAAGGTCACATCACGGTTTTTTCTAAAAGTGCTTAGAGGACAATAAAAACAGCTGAGAGGACACAAACCAGTGAGAAAAATGATGGTTTTAAGCCCCTCCTGACACAGTTTGCAGCCAGGGGGTAGTCTACCGTAGACTATACTGCCCGTGGGAAGACTACGTGTATTCATTAATCTTTGACCTGCTCTAGTAGAGAGGTTACCTGCCAGATCTTGGTGCGTGCAAACAGAGGCATATTGGGGTCTGTAGATACCTCGTCTAGCTTTGAGATGACTGTAGCTGCTCTCAGGCCGGTAGACATCTTGTTATCCATCAGTATCTCGATAGCCTCCGTGGCGACGCGGCGAATATTCCTGGGCACCCCCCGGTCATCAGCAATTTGCTTTAAAATCTCTATGGCAGTTCTAACCTGAGGAGCCATCTCCTGGGCCATACCCTAACACCATTTTGAAGCTAAAAGCTGGGCCAGATATAATGTTTATGTAGCCCTTAGATTAAGTTCTTCTTATGAGTGAACACATTCACGTGGACAAGGTTACACAGGATCTATATGTTCTACGCGTGGACGACACCCGTGTCAACTACTTTGAAGCCTTATGGGAGATACCTGAAAGAATATCCTATAACGCATATCTCCTTACACGCGGAAACCACGTGGTGCTTTTCGACGGCTGGAAGGCCAGATACTCCGACGAGTTTATCGAGACTATCAAGGGAGTTGTTGATCCTAGAGACATAACAGAGGTCATAGTCCACCATATGGAGCCCGACCACAGCGGAAGCATTTCAAAGCTAGCCAGTGTCAATTCAAAAGCCACCTTCTACGGTCATCCACTCGCGGGTAAAATGCTTGCTAGCTTCTACAAGGTGACGCGATTCAAGCCCCTCAGTGATGGCGCGGTTCTGGATGTTGGCACTCCTCTACGCTTCATACACACGCCATGGCTCCACTGGCCAGAAACAGCTATGAGTTATCTTGAGGAGGAGGAGGTTCTGCTCACTTGTGATGCTTTCGGAAGCTATGGCCTAATGCCCCTATACGACGACTCTATAGATGGCAAACTCTTGGAGAAGGAGATAAGAAGGTACTTTGTAACGGTGATAGGACGCTACACCGCTTTTGTCCCCAAAGCCATATCGAAGCTGAATACTCTTGGGGTGAGACCTAAGATTATAGCTCCGGGACACGGAACAATCATCCGAAGTCACATAGACCGAGTTATATCTATTTACAGTGAGATAGCAGAGGGCAAGTACAAGGACAAGGCCACGATAGTTTACGTCTCGATGTATGGGAATGTGGAAAACGTAATCACCGGGGTCAAGGAAAATCTCGAGAAACACGGCCTACAAGTCGAAGCTTACGGCTTCACCGATGAGAAACGGGCTAACATCTCCGACGTCCTAGAGAGCCTCACTGACTCCAAGATTGCTGTGATAGGCGGCGCTACCTACGAGGCGGACGTTCAGCCTCTCATGAAATGGATAGTAGACGTTATAGTAGAGAAACTCTCCTATAGGAAGAACTTGAAGTTCCTCATACTATCTCCATACGCATGGAGCGGTGTGGCTGGTAAAAAACTCGCCGAGATCCTTAAAAGTGCTGGGTTCACGATTGTTGAAACGGTGGAATGGGAGGGTGCAGCCGGTGCAGAACTATTCGAAAGGCTACAGAATATTATTGGGCGATTAGCTATATAATATCGTTTAATTGTTTCTCCTGGAGGTCTGTTCATGGAGAGTTTGCGGGCAAGCCTCTTGGGCGTTGTTGAAAAGATTAGAAACTCCGTACTTCTCGACACAAGGGATGTAGACGCTATTATACGTGATCTTCAACGTGTATTGTTAAAGGCCGATGTAGACGTTAAGCTGGTCTTTGACCTATCCGAGAGGATTAAAAAGAGGTTCTTCTCACAGGAGATCCCCTCGGGGTTCTCTAAGAGGGATGTTTTAATAAAAATCCTCTACGAAGAACTTGTAACCTTACTTGGAGGGGAAAACACTACACCCTACGTTGTGCCTAAAACTCCATACACAATCATGCTTGTCGGAATCGAGGGTTCAGGAAAGACTACAACGGCAGCTAAGCTTGCCAAGTATTTCAAGGAGCAAGGTTACAGGGTAGGCTTGATCGCAGCTGACACGTACAGGCCAGGAGCCCATGACCAGTTAAAACAGCTTGCCGAAAAAATAGGCGTTTATTTCTATGGGAACCCGCACTCGAAGAACCCCCTCGCGATAGTCGAGGAAGGAGTTAAGGAGTTGACCTCGAAGAATGTTCAGATCCTCATAATCGACACGGCTGGCAGGCATAAAGACGAAGAAGCCCTAATGAGGGAAGTTGTTGAAATCCATGAGTCATTAAAACCCGACGATGTCATGTTGATTATCGATGCTACTCTTGGGAAGGAGGTCTCGCGTCAGGCTGCAGCCTTTCACGAGCGTATCCCTCTTGGACACGTCATTATTACAAAACTGGACGGCTCTGCCCGTGGTGGTGGAGCTCTTTCAGCCGTAGCGGCAACGGGTGCGAGGATAGCCTTTATTGGAACAGGTGAGAAGCTTGAAGATCTCGAACCGTTTGTGCCCCAGAAGTTTGTTGCACGTCTCCTAGGAATGCCTGACCTGGAGGCCCTAATCAAGAGGTTTCAGGCTGTTGAAGCTGTGGAGAGGGAGAGGGCAAAACTAATAGCCTCAGGAAAAATTACTCTATTAGATCTTAAAGAACAACTTTTAGAGGTCAGGAAGCTTGGCCCTCTATCGAAAGTTTTAGAGATGTTAGGAGGTTCATCATTACCCTTAAAGGGGTCGATCGAGGGTAGTGAGGAAGAATTCGATAAGTGGATAGCGATCATGAATTCTATGACGCAAGAAGAGCTCTTGAAGCCCGAGATAATAGATAGGTCCCGTATGATGCGAATCGCTAGAGGGTCTGGGACAAGCGTTAGGGATGTCAGGAAGCTTCTTGACTCGTATCACCAGATGAGGAAGCTAGTCAGACAGCTCTACCGCTCTAGAAGACGTATCCCTGGGTTGAACCTTTGAAACGCAGGTTTATAGTAGTAATGGGTTCACAAGACCTCTCATCACGAAGACCACTTCTTGCAAGGATAATCTCATCGTCTTTTTATCTCTCTCACGGTATAAGACGCGATGTAACCCTCGAGTTCTACTTGTGGGACGCGAAGCGGAGAATTGTGTTTCAAGGGGGTAGCCTCAAACATGTACACGTGGACGAGGCTTCCCTTATTGGAATCATAAGAAAAATCGAGGCCAGGATCCCCGTAGCTTCAAGGAAAATAAAAATTCATGACGGTATAACTCTCGAAGGCAGTGTAGAGTTTGGCGACGAGCCTGGCTTTATTATTGATGAGCATGGAACCCCGCTGGAACTGGTAATATCAAAAATTACGGGAAGCCCTGTCTTTATTATACCGCTGCATAATACGCTTCCTAACGATGTAAGAGAAAACCAGAGGGTTAAAGTTACTTCTAAGCCTAAACAACCAGATGTAGTGATAGCAATACTAAATATGAAGCTTGATCGCTTATACCCGTAGAACACCCGATATTCAATGCCAGGGTCAAAACATTGATTAAAAGTCTCAGAGTCTTCCTTTCCGTGAAGTCTAAGAATATAAGTAATAAAGCTTCTTAAGAAAATATCCAAAAGAGCGAGTGCGGTCTCATTTCCATGCCTTAGGATAAGTGCCAGGATCCATAACTACATGCTTTACATCGATCGCAATCCCACTCTTCGCAGACATCATCTGTTCAGTCGTCATTCTACTTCTGCCAACAGCTACAAGCTCGTTTTTCAATGTAAGAATAGCTACCTCGTCTCCTACACGTATATTATTCTCGAGTTTAACTATTCCAGGCACGGCTAATGGAGCTCCATGACAGACAGCATCAACAGCTGTATCACGAATCCAGACCTTCGGCAAGTTTTGTATCGATTCCTCTACGGGTAGAAAGACTCGTCTCAAGTATTCTTCTATGCCGTGAGACTTCCATATTAAGTATGAGTCCACCACGTCATGCAGAGTAGCGAGCCCGCTCTCCTCTGTAAGAGAACCGGATCTTATGCGTCTTAGTTCCTGCATATGTGCACCAACACCTAGAACCTCTCCTATATCATGGCAGAGCTTGCGCATATAAGTTCCAGCTTCGCACCACACATGAAGAAGCACGTTCCGGCCCTGGATTTCAAGAAGTCTTATCCCGAAGATTTTTCTGACCCGTAGATTTCTCTTCACCGCTGATCTAAGCGGCGGTCTCTGATAGATCGACCCGGTAAACATGGATACAGTTCTCTCGACCTTCTCACGGTCAACGTCCCCGTGGAGTCTCATCACACAGATATACTCTTTATCCTCGTGTAACAGAACTGGGAGCACCCTAACAGCGTTGTTAAGCGTTATAGGCAAAATACCTGAGACTTTGGGATCGAGCGTCCCAGCATGTGCAACTCGATCAATCCCGAGGACACGTCTAAGCCATGCAACAATCTCATGGCTGTTTGGACCCACAGGCTTGTCGAGATTTATGACAGAGTATTTGAGAAGAACCTCTACTGGACGCTTGTCAGGCGGAAAACCATAGCTTGGATCCGTCTCAGAGTCAGCCCTGATAAGGACTTCGCGTCGCGGTGACCCTCGTAAATATTTGGGGTGCGGGCTCTGCAAGTCCACCTAGCCTCTGTTTATACAAGAGAGAGTGAGGGTTTAAAAAGGGTTAGCTATGAGAAAACAGGAGCAATCACTGGCTGTACTTTCTCACGCATAAACTCTATCAGTCCAGCCTTCTCAAGAGCCGTGAGAACCTCCTCGTCACTAGCTCCCTTGTTTATGATTATCTTGTTTTGGAGGGGCTCTAGATGCTTCACGTTTACACGTCTTCTCTTAACGCCTGTAATATTCTTTGGACCTGTAACTACTACGAAGTTCTCGTCGATTATGTCCACGACTACGCACTTTCTTCCCGCCTCACGTCCAGCTGTCTTCACGCATATCCTACCGACGTCGAAAACCTTCGGCATATCGATTCCTCACCCCTTCACTAAAACCAAGACTTTAAAAATTTTCGCCTCTACAAGCCAGGCTAGACAACCCACCCCTGAGGTTTACAGAGTAATCATTATTTATCTTCGCTATTTATTGAATAATTATTAGACGTTGGTTTGAGGGTTAATGTGGTAGCTTCCCAAG
>NZ_JBMFLX010000084.1:0-5952 GCF_049970975.1 Infirmifilum sp.
ACCACAGGATACTATACGATGGGAAATTAAGGGACAAGGCTATAGAGAGGGAGGTGTCAATGGTAACACCGTACAACGAGGTTGCGATTGATAGAGCAGTTAAGAGATGGGCTATTGCAGAAGCTCAGACTGCGTGCTCAGACCAAAATAGTCCATACCAGGAGCTGATGTGCAAGCTGGTTGCAGGCGAGCTTCGGAGTACCGGGGAGAAGCAGAGAGTAGCTGAGGAGCTTAGTAGGCGACTAAGGGAGAAGTTGCGTCAAAACAGGATGCCGAGGAGCCTAGTTCAGGTCGCTTACATGAGAAGGGAGCTGGTTGAGCAGGCAGTTGAGGAGGTAGTAAGGAAAATTACTGATGCACTCAACATGGGAAGTCTTAAGGATCTTAAGGACTTGGTGAATATCTTTGGTGGAGAGGAGACTCTCTACAACTTGAGACATAGCGACAAAGAAGTCATATTCGAATTCCCAGGGTGGCAGAGGGGCAGGGAGATGAGGTATGCTGTAAGGCACTCTCTCTGGGGGCAGATAGTGGCGTATAGGGGGGTAGCATACCAGGTGAGCACCGTCCAGCCACAAAGCCAAGTCACCATAGATAAGTGGCTGGGAGGTTGATAGCGTGAGTGATGCTACAAGCTATTTAGACCTGATAGCAAGCATAGCTGAGGACATGGCACAGAGCTACGGAAGGGGGGCGACAGGGATAGTGGTAGCGCTGGCGAGACTCGCTGATAAAGTCAGGAGGGGGGAGGTGGAAGTGTGGGAGCCAAAGAAGGTATCCTTTAATCTCGGGCCAAGCAGAATATCAGACTTGAGGTACTTCAGGTGCCCTGTATGCGGCTATGTGAGTGAGACGGTGAGTGAGACGGGAGGGCAAATCCCACCTGTGTGTCCCAGGTGTGGAAGAAATTACAACTACAGAGTCTACACAGTGCAGGCCTACGTTGGGGTACCAAGAGATCGGGTAAGGGCAGGGTTACTAGAGTTCGACGTTGGAGAGTCCCAAAGAGGTGAAAGTCTAGTGCTACCGGTGAGTTACATAGTAGGCATACGGGACTGTGTGCTGGGGAGGAGTAAGGAAAGGAGTAGGAAACTTAAGGGTCTAATGCCGAGAGATCCGGAGCGACCCCTATCGAGTCTTGGATTTACCTGCCCCTATGACGATGTGACGTCTCAGTTATGCAACTACCTAAGAATTGAGGGCAATATAAGATGGTGCCAATATCGTCAATATGGTATTCAGAGGTATCTAGTATTCCAGAGACAAGGTGGTATAGAGAGAATCCCAGCTATGCCAAGTGAGGCGATTACAAAACCCTTCAAGATCTCTGCCCACTTGCTGAGGGAGTATCTAAAAGATTTCACTAATGAGTTTAAGAAGATGTTACAGGACGTCAGGCTGGGAAGTGAATGGGTTGAGAAAGCCTACTTTGGAGAGTTCGAAGTTGTAACTCTAGTTCCGTTCTACCTAGTCGGACACCCATACTCGAGCAGATGGGCTAGGACTGTTATAATGTACTATTCGCGAGCTGGTGGAACAGAAAGGTTAATCGCCATGGGCAGGAAGATGAAGACGTATGGAATCCTGGTTAAAGTGGGGTCTAAAGCTATAAGCAGGGTTATTGAGGAGGTCAGCACTTCCAGGGGCGCGCGCCTAACCCCCTTCGAGGTAGCTCACTCATTAGCGCATGTACTCGCTAAGTCTGTAATCAAGGTTTCGGGCGTGGATCCAAGGGAGATTGAGGAGTCCATTTTAAAGAGCCGGGACGGCTCCTACGAGGTCCTCATCTACGACGACTCTCCAGGTGGAGTAGGTGCCACGAGAGCTGTGGTGGACCTGGGGATGCCAGACCTGGTTGAGGAGATGCGGAGATTTGTATCGCTACCGTGCCCCAGAGGCTGCCTGTCGGCGTGTAGGGCTTGTTTGTACCTTGAGGGATGCGGCTCTTTGAATAAAGGGCTTAGCTGGATAGCCGCTAAGACTCTGCTGTCACTAGCCCTCTAGGTGCCGCTCATGAACGCTGAGGAAGTGCTCAAGATCCTAAGGTCTAAGCCCTCTAGGTGCGCATACGCATTTGAGGTAGTCGAGGAGCTAGGAGGAAGGTGGGCTGACGCCCTTAGGGGTCTTGCTGAGCTTGAGACTAGAGGTCTCGCTAGGAGGAGCGGTCAGCCGATTGACCCTACTAAGCCTATAGCCACAACATTATGGTGCGCTACTGAAGGTGGCGAGGAAGGCCCTTATGGCGAAGTAGAAGCGTTAATCCTTAACCCCCCAGTAGTGGCAGATCTAGGGATACCTCAGGGAGCTCCGGCCTATGGACTTGAGGAGGGTCTTAGAGTCTTCATCTGCAACGCTAAGGAGAACATTAGGGTGATGATGCCGTACATAGGGGATCTCCTCAGCGTCCTCATGCTCAGTTGTCTCGAAAAGCTCAGCTCGCTTAAGTGGATAAGGGTGGTTACTGAGGATAGGCTTAGCAACAGGAGAGTTCTTGAGCCAATGAAGTCTTTTCTCAGCAACCTGGAGGTAGCGTATTTGACTAAGAGAGAGAGCGGAGTCAAAGTTAGAGGCGTTCACGCAAAGCTCATAGTGATAGACTCTAGCGTGGCGATTGTGGGTACCTTCAACTTAACCAATGCCCACTTAGCGGTAAACTACGATATCGGTCTAGTCATTAGGGGCAGGGTAGTCTCGCACCTAGCAGAGGTGTTCGACGCGTCTTGGAGGGCAGCTTATGACGGCTACAGCTCCTAGCCTACCTACTATCTGCCGCGGAGGTATCCTCAGGGGGGAGGATGCACTACTTGCTTTAGTAAAACTCCACAGGCTGATAAGAGCTCGGTGCGGGAGGAAAAGCCGAAGCTTCAGGCTCTGCGTTAAGGATGTTGCTTCAGGATCCTTCCTCTTAGACCTACTCAAATTCATGGATAAGAAGCTCGGCTGGGAGGCGAAGTGGGCTGAGCAACTAGAGAGTGTCGAGGGGCTACTCCTTGGGGCAGTGCCGACCCCAAGCGGTAGATACCTATGGCTCTACCTCTACATGCCCCACCACAGGGAGTTCTCGTCTGTGAGAATTAAACGAGATCTATGGGAACGAGTTCAGCGAAGATACGAACCTAGCCCACTAATAAAGATTAGCATATTACAGCAACGCGCTCGGCTACTAAGACCAATAAGTTCCATACAGTTATACAGGAGCGCAACTGAGAGGAGACTTATGATAGGCAGGAGTTCTGAAGTCTCGGTGCCAGCTGTGAGCTTTAATGAGCTGTGTTGCATGTTGAAGGGGATGCTCATACCGGGGTTCTCCGTGGCAACCACTTTAATCCAGGCTTCAGGCACTCCTAAGTTAGCGGTGGGCTTCTTAGTGGTTGTCGAATTCGATAGAGAGCTGGACGCCGCTAAAATTCATGAAGAGTTAGCAGACCTAGGAAAGTTGTGCGGGGTTGATGTTGCTCTTCGCCTGGAAACCCTTGCACCGATACTGGCAGAGCGCGGTCTTAGGGGGAGGTGCTTGGCCATGATCCTAATCCCTCGAAAAGGTAGGCCATGGACCGGTTCAGTATTGAGCTTATTCAATGGATGCGGAAGGAGCGGCTACAAGATGATCATGTTAGACGAACTAGCGAGCGCCTTGTGGTGCGCTGCTGAGGTGGACGTATATGAACAGCTGATTAAGGTCCTTAAGGAGAAATATCGTTGCGTGCAGGACGATAAGTTCGTGGTTGAGGAGGGGATAAAGTTGTGCATTCCTGAGCACGAGACGCTAAGATGGCTTAGGGACATGAGGAATAACGCGGTGGTGGACGAGTATGGGTGTTTTAGAAAGCTCTAGACTTGTAATACTTACACATCCCCCTTATAGGGCAGACACCGCACTTAGGTCTTTTCTTTGTGCATATCTGGGCAGCGAAGTCTAGCGCCGCCAGGAGCTCCTCCCTCCCTAGCGGCGTCCTTTCAGCAAGTCTCCTAAGGAGGGGGTCATACGAGTACCTGGGCCCTGGATCTTTCCCTAGGGCAACCCTAGAGATTATCCTCGCAGTATTTACGTCGAGGACTGGAAGGCGAGCGCCACAGGCTACGACTGCAGTTGCAGCAGCCACGTAGGGCCCTATGCCCGGTAGTCTCACAAGCTCCTCGTAAGAGCAGGGGACGGAACAGCCTCTTTTAGAGAGCTCGGCGCATATAGCGCTTATGGTCCTAGCTCTCTGCCTCCAAAGACCTAGGGGCCTAAGAAGCTCCTGGAGCTCCTCCTCGCGTGGAGGCGGGCACGGGCTAGGAATTCTCTTTAATAGCTCTGGGAAGATGGTAGCAACCTTGGCAGCGTCGGTCTGGATTAGGAGTAGTTCTGCTAGGAGGACAGCCCAAGGATCCATAGTCTCCCTCCACGGGAACCTCCTCTTGAACAAGCTCCAGTAAGACACTATAACCTTGAAGGCCGCTCTAGAAATCTCGACAGCGGTCTCGGGAATCTCTAAGCTACCTACCCTGCTAACATCAATACTCATAATACCCCTGAAGTTTCATTAAGGTTCGCACCTTAAAACGTTTAAATCCGAAAAATTCTTATATCTCAACATAAATACCACATAATAGTTCTTGGGAAGTGACGTGTCTGCCGCGGAGCTCTTCGCGGGGATTGGTGGTCTCGGGTTGGGTGCTAGGCGGGCCGGCCTTGAGGTTGAGGTCGCAGTTGAGGTCGACTGCAGGAGGCTCGAAGTCTACGTGAGGGCTGTAGCTCCTAGGAAGCCGCTTTGCGCGGATGCTAGGGAGGTTGACTACGCGCAACTTGGGGGGATCTCGGTCCTCATAGCAGGTCCCCCGTGCCAGCCCTACTCTATGGCTACTCCAAGCCGCTCTAGGGGCGTTGCTCACAGGCTCTACGGGCTAGACCTTGAGGTGGCTAGGGCCGCTAAGGAGGCGTACCCGGAGGTCGTCGTCGTGGAGGAGGTGCCCGGGTGGGATCCGGAGCCCCTAGCTAAGATCCTCTCGAGCAGTGGCTACTCCACCCGCTACGAGCTAGTGGACTTCTCCGAGTATGGGGTGCCCATCGCAAAGAAGAGGTGGATCCTAATCGCCTCCAGGAGGGGGGATCCAGCTAGGGCCTTCCACCGCCTAAGCGAGCTTAGGGAGCCCCCGAGGAGCGCAGCTGAAGCTCTCCTAGGTCTCCCCCCAGACCCATGCCCGGAGGACGAGTGCGAGTGGGGAGGAGCTAAGGTGTACAATCATAGGTCGCCTAAGGTCAAGTCTAGGATACGCGAGCTCTTCCCGTACATCCCGCCAGGCTACTCCCTGAGGAAGGCTCATAGGGAGGGTCTCGTGGACGCGTCGAAGTACGTGAGGGACCTTGAGAAGAAGCATAGCTACTGGCTCTACAGGATCCCCCTACAAGGCCCGGCTAAGGCTGTACCCCACCCCCGGAGGAGCATGATGCTCCATCCGATCTACAATAGGGTCATAACGGCTAGGGAGCTAGCGAGGTTGATGACGTTCCCAGACCGGCTCGACCTGAGACCCCTAAACTTAGAGGATATGTATAGGTCGCTAGCGGATGCGGTCCCACCAGCTTTCTCAGAGAAGCTATTCGCAGCGCTCGTTTCCACTCTACTCTAGGATCTACATATATGTTGATGTATTCTAACTTCTCATCTTCACTATCTTAGCCGCCACGTTTGAGCTTACATTATCTTCGAGCATATGTATTACCAACGTGCTTAACTTAAGAGCAGCAGGATCAAACCTCCTTCATGAATTTAACACTACGAGCTAACCTTACAAGAGTAGCATAAACTTTTCCTTCACAACCTCCTAAAGAGGGAATACTAGGACGATATCCTAGAGTTACTTAAGCCCAGCGGGAGCCTTAAGGAGCCCCTAAACTGACCTTAAATCCTTCTCACAGCAAGCCCACTCCTAACCCTCTAGTATGCCTTTACCATTCCTTAGTTTAAC
>NZ_JBMFLX010000085.1:0-5950 GCF_049970975.1 Infirmifilum sp.
ATGATGACCAACCGGAGCTCCCTGATGCGTGAGGAGAGCGGCCGTAGCTGAATCTCCCTTGAACCGATAAAGTTCCCGTGATTTGGGGCTGAGCCTCCGGGATCAGTTTATGCGGTTGTTAAGCTAGCCCAGGGGTAAATCTCTACACTCTTCATCTTGGCGAGGTCGTTAAAGCGTGTTGATGAGGAGAGGTTCTTGGAGGAGGTGTTGGGAGGGTCGTCGATTCTATTATTGTAGCAAAGTATAAGCCAGGCCACGTGATTATTATTCGTGTCATCGGATAGGCAAGTTATAATTGTAACGACTCCGGGCATCCCGGGTTACAGGGTTTTGCGTGTCTTGGGGCTTGTTACAGGGATTAGTGTCAGGACAAGGGGGGCTCTGGGGCGTTTTGCTGCTGGGCTTGAGGCGGTGGTAGGGGGTCGTGGAGAGTCATATATAGGTGAGCTCAGGAGGGCTAGAGAGGAGGCTGTCCAGGACCTTGTTAGAGAGGCTTTGAAGCTAGGAGCTAACGCTGTCATCGGGGTTGATTTCGAGACGAGTGAGATTTTGGAGGGCTTCATCGTTGTTACTGCTACAGGCACTGCGGCTCTGGTTGAGCCTGAGGACAAACCATAAAATCACTAGCTCAGAGAGCTTTGGAGTATTCGTACTACTATTTTTCTGAACGAGTTGAGGGTCTTAAATGTTCTCGAGGGCTTTTCTCACAGCCTCTTCAGCCCTTAAATAGAGCTCTAGCAGGCGTTTGCCCTCTGGGGTCAGGGTGGCTCCTCCTTTTTCTTCTCCACCCCTTGTCTTTTCGACAACTTTTAGTCCTGTCCTCTGCTCTATCTTCTTGAGATAGGTCCATGCAAAGCTGTATGAGTATCCTAAGGCGTTTGCCGCTGCGTTTATTGACCCTGTCTCTAGAATAGCCTTGAGGAGGCTGGCCCCACCGCTCCCAATTACGGGTTTACCGTCCTTTGCGAGCCAGACCTTGTATTTAACCTCAAGGTCGTCGATCTTAACCATGATAGTTATTCTATTCGACAAAGACTAATATTTTTCGAAAGTAGCTCAACTGCTCTGATAGGATATGGGTGATGGGCAGATAGGTTTCGACTTTTGAGCTAAACGGACAACAGATGAGTCAGGCCTCCTCGCAGAACGAGTGGCTTTTAAAGAGAGTCTCTTCGAGGTTTATGAAGTCTCTAAGGAGGAGTGCAGTGGCCTTATAGCAGTTAAGACGTGCCGTTCTTTCTAGGCATTCCGCGTAGGGCTTGCCCCACAGCTGTATATGGTTTTGGAACATTTTTTCCTGTAAGCAGAGGAATTGCTCCTGGGTTAGGCTTGAGGATACAAGGTAGTGCATTAGCTCAAGTTGGAGTGCCACGTGCTCGATGGGCAGCTTTACTCCTGGCTGTGGCTCGAGTCCTGCAGTTTTATAGATCTCCTCTAGGTCCTTTATCGTGGGGCCGTATATTACGCGCTCGCCTGTGACCCAGAAGGTCTCGTATGGGGGACACTTGAGCTCGGGGTAGTCGTTTGTGAAGAGCCTTGTATACTCTTCTAGGAGCTTCTCGCGAGGCATGTTCCAGGCTTCTAGCCAGGAGTTCCTAAAGCCGTTTACGGCATCCCTGAGGCTCTGAAGGCTCGTGATGCTGCTAAGCTGGCCTACTGCGAGCCTTAACTCTTCCTGTGCTTCCTGGTCTAGAGGGGTGTAGAGCGCCAGGCTTAAAACACGGTAGATTAGCCCTCTTTCTTTAAAGAGAATGTCATGTATCAATCTTAACACCTAGAGTTAAAAAAAATAATTTTTTATTTCTTTTTTCTTCACCAGGGTAGCTCCATAGCGCCCGTGTATACGAGTAGTAGCCTGGCTAGCAAGCTTTGTAGGATTAGGAGTAGAGCGATAGATATAAGGAGTGTCTTGGAGGGTTTGCCTTTGTAAAGCAGGTAGAGGACAAGGGGTGCTGCGTAGCCCACAAGGTAGAGAAGCAGTGTTACTGGGAGGAACTCGGTGAGCATTAGATGCACGGAGAACTTGTAGGCCTCGCTTGATATGTCTGCGAGAAGGATGTATAGTGTCGTGGTCACTAGTGCTAGGAGGGTGGTGAGGGCTGAGAAGTCCAACAGTATTGGGGGTGCTTCTTTCTTCAAAGCATGTGATACCAGGAAGTATAGACCGGCTCCGCTGGAAAGAGAGAGAAGTATGAATAAGAGGGGTGTGGCTGGGCTTCTCCACAGGTGGATCGAGGACCTCGCGAGTAGAGTTCCTGTGTAAGACATCACTAGGAACGAGAATATTGACCCTATCGCTCCTAGCGTAGTCATTATTTTCTCGTTTGAGGAGTATGGGAGCTTGACTACTGCGGGTAGTGCGAATAAACCGCCGAAGACTAGTGCTAAAATGTTAAAGAATACTCCCCAGGTCATTACTGAGTAGAGGTTTGGCGAGATCATCGTGTATATGGCTGCCTCCGGTTTTCCAAGGTGGGTTACGAGTATGAGGAGACCTAGAACGAGTGATGCCATCCCAGCGAAGGCTGCTTTGAGGCTGAACTCTTTCTCGCCCTTGAGGTATGATAGGAAGGCGTAGATGAACGTGGCTACTCCCATGCCTCCAAGCGTTAGGTCAAGGACGATCCTTATATCCCACGCGTGTTGTACCTCTATCACGCCTATCACCTCTTCCTAATAGGGAATATGTAGAAGACTTTGGGCTTCGTTCCTTCTTCGCTCTTGAGTGGAACCGCGGCCCCCGAGCTTACAAGCTTGGAGACCTCGCTTGCAGGGTCGTCTAGGTCTCCGAACACCCTCGCGTTGGTTGGACATGTTGAAACACATGCTGGTTCTTGACCAGCGGATACCCTGTGAATGCAGAAGGTGCACTTGTCTATCGAGCGCTTGTACTCGTCCCAGAACCTGGCCCCGTAAGGGCAGGCCTGAACGCAGTACTCGCAGCCTATACACTTTTGGCTGTCAACCAGCACAACGCCATCTGGGGTCTTGTAGCTTGCTCCTGTAGGGCATACGGAGACACATGGCGGGTTCTCGCAGTGCTGGCAAATCATGTGGGTGTAGTACACGCTGACGTTGGGAAATGTCCCTTGTATGTAGGTGTTGACGTATGTCCTCTTCTTGAAGTTTTCGAGAGCTGTGAGTCCCTCGCTTATAGCTCTCATCGCCTGCTCACGCCTGTTCTCAGCTATGCATGCAGCAACACAAGCACCGCAACCGATGCATCGGTTCAGATCTATAACCATACTATACCTTACCATCTTTTCTCACCCTCTAAGCCTTCTCAACTTTGACAATCACCTCTTGCGACATCACGCCGCCCGCAACGGGGTCGGCCTTCACAGAGGTGAGGAAGTGATAGGGGACGCCAAACTTAGTGTAGTGCAAGGCCTCGCTAGTATGTCCGAAATCGCTTGAGACCCATATCGTGTCTTCCCTGACGAGATCCGTTGGGAAAGCCACGGCCTCCACGGACACGCCGTTCGCTATGCTAACCAGCTTTATCTTGTCGCCCTTCTTGATCCCGAGGCTCTCGGCGACCTTCCTGTTTATCCAGGCCATTCGCTTGTAGTCGGGTGTAAGGACGGATAACAATGGCTCGTCCGCTGTGGAGGTGTGGGTCATTGTTGGGACGCGGCCATAGGTTAGGTAGAAGGTCTGCCTCCCATCGGCCTTGCCTAGAACCTCAGGCTCGGCCCAGGCTACGATCGGATCCCAGTAGGGCTGGTAGCCTTTCTTTGCCTTTATGTTGTTCAATGCGAAGCTGAATATTTCTATCCTCCCGGTAGGGGTGAGAAGCTGACCTGCAAGAGCCTTGTTTATCATTTCTTTTCGAAGAGTCGATGAGTCTTTCAAGACTATGAGTCCCTCAGACTCGAGTTTCGCTGGGTCGAGGTTCCTCGCAGAGGCTTGTACCGCGCGTATTCCGCGCACCCCGTTCTTCTCGTAGGCGTCCTTCAGCTTTGCAGCCATGGCGTTGGGATCTGCCGCACCGAGAGCCTTTGCGAGGTTGACCCAGAACTTGGTGTAGTAGTCGTCTCCAAGCTTCCTCAAGATCCCGACGATTATGTCCACGAGGTGTTTAGTGTCGTAAACGGGCTGTACAGCTGCGACTCGCGTCTGGAATCCGAGGGCAGGAGCGTAGGCTATGGCGTATAAGGGGTCGTCGCGCTCCAAGAACGTGGACTCGGGTAGGACTATGTCAGCGTAGAGAACCGCGTCAACAGGGTATATGTCGATGGCGACGACTTTCTCTAGCTTCTTCATAGCTTCACGCCACTTTGTAGCGTCGGGTCCCGTCAGTGCGATGTTGGTTGAGAACATGAAGAGCATCGATACCTTGTAGGGGTCACCATTCAAGATAGCGTCCAGGAATCCCTGGAAGGTGAAGCCCTTCGAGGCCATAGCCACGCCCTGCTTCGTACCCCAGATCCTCATCACGCTCTCCTCGCTTACATCGGGTGGAGGCGCCGCTATGCTCCCAGCACCGGTTATAAGTATGCCATCCTTTACAAGTCCTCCTACAAGAGCGTTGAGTATGGCGGCGGCCCTCCACGTCATTACGCTGTTCTTGTACTTAGGGTCGTGCCACCCGGTATCCACCGCGGCTGGCCTTGTCTTGCCGAATTCTATTCCAATAGATCTTATGGTAGCGGCTGGTACACCCGTTATACTCTCAGCCCACTCAGGAGTATATGCCTCCACCTTCTCTTTGAGGAGCTGGAAGACAGGTTTTACCTTCTTCCCGTCTAGGTTGTATTCTCCCTCGAGTGCCGGTAGGATGGCTTCCTCGTGTTTAACGGGCTTACCTTGGGCGAGATCCCAGACAAGGTATTTCGTCTTGCCGCCCTCGGTTCCAGCTGTTAGCGGTGACCCGTCTTCAGCAACCAGCATAGGTGCATTTGTGAATTTGCGAAGGAATTCTGCATCATAGAGCCCCTCCTTTATCACTACGTGGATCAACGCAAGGAGGAAGGCTAGATCCGTCCCGGGTTTTATAGGTATCCAAACATCAGCCTTTGCTGCAGTCTCACTAAACCTCGGGTCGACCACCACTAGCTTGTAGTTCCCTAGCTTTCTCCCTGCTCGCGTGCCGTGAACGACGCTTAGACTGCCGAAGAAGTTCCTCCTAATCACTATAAGGTACTTTACATTCTCATAGTCCGTTAAGATCTGTGAATGAGCCCCGACACCAAGTGCTGTGCTCCATCCGAATGCCTTTGGGAAGAAACAGGCACCCCCTGGTATGCCGATAGCGTTCGGTGTTCCAATAGTGTCGGCGAAGGCCTTCATATATGGTTCCAGGTAGAGGCATGTAGGCCAGCCTCCCAGCATGAATATCTCCTTGACCCTTCCCTCGCTTATCAGCTTCTTAACTTGAGAAGCCACTGCCTCGAAAGCCTGATCCCAGGAGGCCTCCCGGAAACCTTGAAACGTCCCCCTTTGTGCAGGGTTGTCTCGTAGGAGAGGTTTTTTAAGCCTGTCAGGGTTGTAAACCCTGAAGAGCCCTGCCTGACCCCTAGCGCATATCTTGCCAAGGTTTGTAGGCCCCTTGGGATTACCCTCTATCTTCACTATTTTTCCATCCTTTACCCGGACCAGGATCTGGCAGGCGGCGGGACACATCATGCATATGTTTGGGACAATCTTCTCCTGCTCGGCTTGAAGCTCAGTCTGGGGCTGCGAGGGCCTTAGCAGCCTCAGCGTGGGTGGGGACGCTGCAACTGTGAGCCCGGCGAGCCCGGCGGCTTTAATAAAGTCTCTGCGGCTGAGGGGTGTATTCATGTTTTTCAATATAGTTATATGCAATATTATTTATTAGCATTTATGTATAAGTCTTAATATTTTTAAGTGAAAATATCGATGTATCTAGAAAAATATAATGATGAGTTCGGGCAAAAGCGTTATAGAGGCGCTTTACACCTCCTACAGTAAAAAGCAGTCTTAAGGG
>NZ_JBMFLX010000086.1:0-5847 GCF_049970975.1 Infirmifilum sp.
CCACGTGTGGCGGTGGCTCGCCTTCCCCTGCTGAGGATTATTCCATGACATGAGCACCGGGGAGGTCTCGTCCTCGAGCTTGTTCGAGACGCGAGCATGGTCTCCGTCACCTCCTGATGGTTCTCAGGCGGGTTTGCCTAAGTACTGCTGAGGAGATGCTTGGAGCCGGTAGCTGGCTCGACGAGGTCGATGCCCAGCGCACACTCCACGGCAATGCGCGGAAGCCCTCGCTAGGCTCGCGAGGTGACAGCATAGATCCGTAGGCCAGTAATGGAGGCTTGCCAGGTTGGTGATTGATACCTGAGGCCACCGCCGCCTAGGATAAGTCCAGCCACATTCAGCTTAAACCTACTAGGCTCTTGTGTTCCTGTAGCTCTTTTCAAGTGCTCTCACGTCACGTGGAGCTACACCGTTGTCAGGAACGTTTAAACGACCTAAGGATCCGCGGCTACACCGTATCACCCCGGTTCGATCAGCGCTGAACGCTAAGCTGTTGAAGCCCGAGTCTCCGTTGAAGGAGGATAGCTGTGCGTTGAGAAGCTTCAGCCTGGCACCAAGATTGGAGGTGTCCGATCTCCCTCGTTCGCTCCGGTTGAAAGTTGTCCTGCGGCCTATTGTCCAATTGTTTATTAGCTCTTCCTGTTTCCTAATTTTATCATACGAGTTGTACATGGTGTTCAAGACGTGATGCCGTCTGTAGACTTGCTCGAGTTTATTAAGGAGTACTCCATTGAACGTGTCTTGTGTAGTTTTAGTGGTGGGCGCGACAGCCTTGTGGCATGTCATCTCTCGTGGATGGCGCTAAAAGGCTCAGGTGTGCCCTTTGAGGTTGTTTTTGTTGACACAGGTGTGGGGCTACCAGTTGTAAGGCAGTACGTCGAGCAGGTATCCGAGCTGATCGGCTGGAGACTTGTAGTTGTCGCGCCGAAGGCTAATTTCTTCGAGGTCGCCTCGAAATGGGGTATGCCAACCCCGAGACGCAGATGGTGTTGCAGGTTGCTTAAGTTACAGCCACTACTAGACTACGCTACAAGCTTAGGAGCAAGCACGGTCCTTTTCATAACCGGGCTTAGGAGGCTTGAATCCAAGAGGAGGCGCAGAATAAAGGGCTATTACTACAGGCACCACCAAGGCGTCCACATATACTATGTAGACCCAATAGTAGACTGGAGTGACAAAGACGTAGAGGAATATATTAGGAAGCACGGGCTACCGGTAAACCCGGTATCGAAGCTCATAGGTTTCAGTGGCGAGTGTTTCTGCGGAGTCTACACGAAGCTAGACCACCTGGTTAAAGTCGCGAGAAATTGGCCCGACTTTATTGAGAGGTTCAAAGTGCTGGAAGAAAGGTGGAAAGAGGGTAAGTTTAAAGGCAAAAGGTATAAGGTGTTTTACGCTGAGGGAGTTAAGCTATCTGTTGATGAGCTATTAGAGCTCGCTAACCGAGAGGGCTAGGCATTAAGCCTGAAGAAAATGCCTGCGTCGGTCTCCTTTTTCTTCGCCAATGACATCTCTCCTTTTGAGTCCACGTCTTCCACGCCCACAAGCTCCAAGAGTCTTTTAATAGTAGTTCTGATTGGTCTGTATTGAGTACTATTCATCTCTTGATCGGCTCTTTCAGCTTCTCTCAAGAGCTTGACCGGGTCACCTATTAATACAAGCATTCTCTTGTGCCTGCTGAGTTGCACGTTGAATAACTCGGGCTCTTGGAAGTACACGGTTTTATTTTCGGGATCAAAGTCTTCCCTACCTAGAATAGCCACGACGGCGTCTGCCTCCGACCCTAACGTTGAATGAACTGTATCGAACACTAAATTGTCTCTTAGAACTCCCAAATGGTGCGAGTAAAACCTTTTGGTAAAGAGCTTCATCTGTTGAACCATATCACGGTACGGTGAAATGACGTAGGTTCTCAACCCGGTAGAAGCCACTATGCTAACACCCACTACAGACCCGATCTTCGCTCTAGTAGGGTCGTATCGTAGGCCTAAATCACTCACCGCATACCTGCTCCGAGTCTCGATGACTAGGAGAGACCTTTTAGTAGTCACTAGTTCCTCAACTAAGGAGAATGCTAAGCTGAAATAGGGGTCTTTTAGGAGTTCATGCCGCGGTCCAAAGTAATCCACGTCAGCAAGTTTATCCGACGCCTTATACTTTGCCCTTAGCTCACCATCATAATATCCTTCACTTATCGGTCTTTCAGTAGGTTCGGGAAGCCTGTAGGTTATGTCCAGAAACTCATAGTGTTGACCTCTAAGATGCTCTCGAGCCATACGTGTCAGTATTAGAGGTTCCTTGCTCGGTTGTAGGCCTCTCAATTCGAGCAGACTATGGAGGATCTTCTCTTCAAGTAAGTGCTCAACTCTCTTGTGTCTCTTCACGACATACAGCTCTCCAAGCCCTATGGCTTGCATCGGGTCGCCAACTACCGAAAGAGAGCCATTAATGCTCCTTCCTTTCTCGACGGCATTGATCAGCAGTGGAACTATATCAATGATCGGTTCATACAGCCTAGATCTGCTGGCCTCGTCAACCATAATATGAACTTCCTTTATTAAGTCACCATGTACCCTCTTTTGATAACTGGTCGCTAGAACTATATGGGTGTGTTCGTCAATGTCCTTTCCAAGCACTTCACTGCCGCTGTAGTCGAATTTTGAACCATAAACCCTAATCATCCTCTTTACGTCGCTATCCCTGTAACCCTTTTGATAGAGCCTTTTCGTGAGCCTGTAGAACATGTCGTACACAAGCTTGTTCGTAGATGCCACATAGAGCACTAATTCTCCTTTATCAAGCTTTCTCATTACGGTGTCTATTGCCTGCTCTAAGACATGGGTCTTGCCTGTACCAGGCGGTCCTTGAACAACACAAACACCCCTATTGTCCACAGTATTAACAACCAGCTGAGCCGCACTAGAACTGGGCTGTGCCGTACTTACCTTATACCACTCAGCCTCTTTTTTGGCCCTTTCTATAGCTTCCGTTAATCTGTAGGCCATTTGCGCTTGCCCCCGATAGCCCTCTGTAGCAGTTCCCTGAGAGACGGCCATTCCTCTTCAGTTATTCCAAGCTCGCTTTCTAACTCTCTACGCTCGTTTTGAATGAGCTCTAGGTTGAGAGCCTCTCCGCCCTTAAGTTGCTCGGGAAGAGACTGCCTGTCTTCCATGAACCTCTGTAACGCGTCTAAGGCTTCCAATTCCAAGTGCGTTAAGTCAGCGTTGACATGAACCAATAGCACGTTTTGTAGGCTGTTTCCGTGCCTCATCAAGTATTCTTTTAGCAACAATAACTGATACTTCAGCAACCTATTTGGAACTCCAAAGTAATACACGACTTTACCATCCTCGAGATCTACCATGTCAACCCTAGCAAACATGTTTATCGATAGGAGTGGACTCTGCGCGTCCAGAAATGAAATTAAAACGGGCGATCCCTCTGGAATGGTATAGAATAAATCCCCCTCAAAGTCCCTGACTTTCCTGCGGCCTATTAGAGCGCCCGCTTTTCGGAATTCCAGCTCTTCCAGGACGTCTACTCGGTGCTGTACTCTCTCGTTTATCCACTTCTTCTCTTTCATGTCAAAATAGTCTCTTTCCACGGTAATAGAACATCTAAAATACCTGTCTTCGCTACTCTTCACTTGCGGAAGCTTATCAATGTGGAAATAGACACCACCACCCTCTGTGAAAACCCTAATCAGGTACTCTTTGTCTAACGATTTAAATATTACGTGAAGAGCTTTATATACTAGGAGATCGGACTCTTTTTCATCGAACACGGTGTAACGCAGACTCCACAATATCCTCTCATACTCTTCCTTTTTACCCACCTCTCTGCCGAAGTAAAACCTGCAGGCAGTAGCTAGCTCACATATTGGCCTCGGAGATCCAGCATCTTTTTTCTTCGAGGCGCAGGGGTACCCAGACTGGCTCATTGGGTCTCCTTTCCTAAGACCCTTTGGAGTAAGTCTAAGAGCGTTGACCTTGACATCTGGTCTTCCTTCGAGAGGGATTAAAAACTCGTCTCGAGAAACTCCCGTCAATCTCTCTTGGTGCGTCATGAGTACCGTTAGATGTTGTGCCTCTAGGAGGACTAAATAGAACAGCCTTCTGAGCTTGCTCCTCCATTTTTCTCTGCTGTTCATGGGCATTAGAATAGGGTGTGGAGGTAGGAACTTACCACTCGGCCTTATCACTACAGGCAATACTTTCGGGGGCTCGCCTAATATCGCGTCTCTTACCTCCTTAATTCTCTTAAAGCCCAGTCTGCGAGCTTCGAGAATGGCGTAGGCTACGACTTGCGCGACATCGTCGTCGCGGTACTCTCTCGCTGTTTTCCACTCAACAACAATGGCCCTTCGGTTGACCCTGTCCTCTAGTATTAAGTCTGGTGAACCCTTGAGGAATGTGTCATAATCCATGAACTGCTGCTCAACAACGGGCTCGATGGTGTTTAAGTAAGCACCGATACTCTTACACATCAATGGGAGTTTTTCAATCAACTTGTTCAGAAGCGTTACGCAGAGATTGATGGTGTTTTGATCGTCGGGACGTCTCAGCAAGTCCTCGTCTTTAAGTTCATCATGAGCTTTTCTGACATACTCTTTAATTTCAGTAATTTCAGTCTTTTTGAGCCAATCGTCATTGAATAGCTTTAGAACGGCGAGACCCAGGATCTTGTGTACATCGCTACCTTTGCCACTCACGGAGTATAAAGGTCTGCCAACCCCTATAGCCTCTACAAGCCTCGCGTAGTAACTGCAATACGCGGCACCCTTAGAGACGCTCCTGACCGACGGTATGTGACTGGTCCTCTTGAGCAAAAATTTTATCGTTTCGCGAGCCCTCGATGCCAGCAAAGCGTCGCCTGTGCTTTTTTCTACTAGCCTCTTTACATAATTTGCTATTAGTGACAAGCCTGACCACGCGCTACTAATTTTTATGACCAGCTGGCTATTTAGCTTTGCTTTGACCAATTCGCTTCATGTTGTTGACTACGGGGATGCGTTCATAGGGACTAATCACCCCTCCACACCATGACTGCTAGAGCTGTGGCATGCAAAATTAAGGATCTTAATACCCAACGCCATTAATGGAGCTGGGGCGCGCCCTAATGCTCTCCAAAGTCTTGAACTCGAGGACACCACGAAGCTGATAGTTGAGAGCGGGGTTAAGCATTAAAACTGCTGGCATTCTCCAACGTAAACGTATTGTAGGTTCTCCCGCTCGGCTACTTCGATGAGTTTTATCTCACGTCAGAAACTTGCCAGTGCCGATCGTTTTAGCAGGTGCTATTTGCAAGGCGCCTGCTACATATATGTGGTGCTTAATCACTTTTTGCATAGAGCTCTTTATTAGTGCCGGGGTTATTCCAACGACTTTTAGCTATTGAAGCCTGCTCAGAGTCTTCACTTCTCTCAGCATGTTCTTCATCAACTCTCTTGCATCAAGCCCCAGGATTCTGCTATACTAGTCGAATACCACGGCCGCTTCAGCGATATTCCAGTACAAAAATGACAGTACTACTGAGCCTCTATATGCGTTTTAAACACCTCGTCTGCTACCTCACTACCGGGCTCGGCCACAAACCTCTTAACCACTGCGCTTGTGTCAAGGTAGTACACTTCACTACTCACCGAAACGCGCCTCGCGCCCGCGCTCTTACTGCCCCTCGAACAGAGGGCTCTTGGTTTCAGCAAGTGCGTGCTCTCGCAGTCCGCTTTATTCGAGCCGAGTCCGAGGTGAACGTACAAGGGGCATTGCGAACGACGGCCCCCGTAATACGCACGGATCACCTTTGACTATGGAGACCCTCAGGCGTCTCGCCACCGCCGGCCAAGGA
>NZ_JBMFLX010000087.1:0-5828 GCF_049970975.1 Infirmifilum sp.
GATTTAATCAAAGCATAAAAACATCAAGGTAACCTTGTAATTTTTATAATAAAACCATGTTCCGACTTCTAAAATCTTTAAATACAACGCAGTCCAGGAATAACGCCTATAATAAAACAGCAGGATTTTGCATTACCCCATAATGAAAATCTCAAAACCATGATAGCCGGTTATAGGATCCCGACCGAATCGTCAATCTTGTGATCTTCTTGGAAAAGTTCTCGTACACTTTTTAGCCTGCTTTGCCACATAATTTCTTTCAAGGACCATCCAATAAGTCTTTTATCGATTGCACAGCTAACCTCTGACTAAAAATTCATGGATGCACTTCTACATGTTAGACTACTAATGTGTTATCAGGAATATAGCACTCGCCAGTCACCACATACGCTGTACCTCGACGCTAAAGGCTCTGGCGTCAGTCGAGGAGGAGATAAGGAGCAAGATAACAGAAGGAGCAGAAGTAGAAGTATGGGAGGTAATGGGAAGATATATCTTTTCCCAGAGTTGAAGTTAAAAACAGAACAAAGGATAAGAAGAGTAAAATACTACTAAAAAGAGAAAATAGGGTTTGTCTCAAGTTGACTTATATTATTATGTTTCAATATGTTTCAATCTTTTTGATTATTGTCCACTTATTGTTTAGAATTTTAAACTAAAACTAAAAATATTTGAATATTCAAACAGGTTAGGGATAAAGCTTATAAGAAATTATCGATTAATTTATATGTATGGATCCCCTGACAGAACTTCTCAATTTCATAGTGGCTGTCTTCAGGACCCCTGCTTTATTTCTGGGAACAATATCGCTTATTGGCCTCCTAGCGCTGCGTGAAAAAATTGAGAAAATTATTTCAGGAACGCTGAGAACCGCCTTAGGGCTCGTCATACTCTTAGCTGGAGTAAATGTTATGGTTGGAGCTCTCATCCCGCTAGGAAACATCGCTTCAAGCGCTCTGAAACTACCACCCGTGAAGGTAGAAATAGGCACTAACAACGTGATAATGAATCTAGGCTTCGAAATAGGCCTAGTAATGGTGTTCGCTTTCCTAATAAACGTGATCGTGGCTAGGATAAGCAAAACCTTCCGATACATCTTCCTGACGGGACACCTTATATTCTGGAATGCCGTAATTTACACAGCTTCATTCAGATATATAATGGGACTGACAGGCTGGCCTCTGATAATCGCCTCAACGCTGTTCACGGCTTTCTATCAGATCATCCAGCCATGGTATACACACTTCTTCGACGTTGAAGTTAATGAGAATGCTGGCTTCGTACTCGGCCACTCGTCCTCTCTTGTCGTACTCCTTACATCACTGATAACCCGCCCCCTCGCCAAGAGCGGGAAGAAGTATAAGAGCATGGAGGAGTTGACCTTCCCTGCAGCCCTAAGCTGGCTCCGAGAGCCTATGCTGATGCTCACTGCTAGTTACTTCATAATATACGTTATAGTCGGTCTTATGGCCTGGGACAGTGTTATCTCACTCGCACAGCAGGCAGGCACACACCCCGTTGTCTGGATCATAATGCAGGCTTTCAACTTTGGTGCAGGCTTCGCCATACTAATCATGGGCGTTCGAATGATTATAGCTGATCTCATTCCTGCTTTCCAAGGTATTGCACAGAAGATAGTCCCTGGCGCGGTTCCAGCATTAGACTGCCCGCTGTTCTTCCCTTATGGACAGGTCTCCATGGCTTATGGTGGAATCATAGGCATGATTTCAATGGTAATAATGTCGATAATATTTTCCACAGTGCTTAAGTATCCATGGTTCATCTTCGCCCCTACAATGTCCGCATGGTTCCACGGAGCCACCGCAGCAGTCTACGGGAACAAATATGCAGGTATCTATGGCGCTATTCTAGGTGGTGTTCTAGCGGGAGTACTTATGGCCGTTGGACAAGCCATTATGTGGCCTATCCTGGGCTTCGCTATAGGAGACTTCTTCAGTTGGGCCTCGGACACTGACTACGTATGGTTCCCGATAATCA
The DNA here is from genome assembly GCF_049970975.1 of Infirmifilum sp. Taxonomy (NCBI): domain Archaea; kingdom Thermoproteati; phylum Thermoproteota; class Thermoprotei; order Thermofilales; family Thermofilaceae; genus Infirmifilum; species Infirmifilum sp. The sequence continues at coordinate 1,999 of NZ_JBMFLX010000087.1, forward strand.
TTTACTTGCTCTCGCTGTTCACCCGAAGATAAAAATCATTTTTTTCTTGTTTTTAGGTGTTACATGTGGAGACCTCAGCTGTTTTGAGAGCAATTGACCGGCGAGTACGCGTCATAGGGTCTGTTAAAGACTGGATAGAGGCTACCAGACATTCTGGGAGCTTGCTGCTGGCCCACGGCTGTATAGAGGAGAACTACATCGAGAAGATGATACAAACCTGTAGAGAGTTAGGGCCTTACATCGCTATCATGCCCGGCCTTGCAATACCTCATGCGAGGCCCGAGGACGGTGCCCGTAAACTATGCCTCTCAGTAGTTGTGGTGAAGCAGGGCGTTAATTTCGGCTCCCACAATGACCCTGTGTACGTTCTAATGGCCTTCTCCACCCCCGACAAGTCAAGCCACATAGAGGTTATGAAACAATTAGCTAACATCCTACTAGACAAGGGTGAAAAACTCGTTAAAGAGCTCAAGGAGGCCTTGAATGAGGAGGACGCCCTGCGACGCTTAGCCTCCATCCTCTCCTGAGGACTGAAGCTTCTCTACTTCCTTTAAAATCATGCTTGATATTTCTTCAACGATCCCCTCAAAGATAGTTTTCCCCTTCTCCGGAGTAGCCCTTGTAGCATCCCCTATAACCCCACTTCTCGTTAGCTTGTCCCATGGGATAAACGTGTACTCTAGATCAAATGGCTTCTCGGGGTACTCCATGACCGCCTTATCCATCTTAACAAGATGGGGGGCAAGATACAGAAGCAGAGATGTCTCTATTTCCTCGGCGTGATAGTAAGTCTTGTGCCAAAACGGACTCTCAGCAACTTTTGCTCCCATCTCCAGTATAAGGGAGGGATTGAAGACCATGACATTAAGACCGTCATCCAGTAGCCTCCGCAGCCCTTCCTTCAAGCCATCAACATTGCCAACATGGCTATTAATGACGACAAGCAATTTAAACCCGTGCCTCATTATGGCTTGCCCTATCTCGTAGATCATTCCTGCAAGCATGCCCGAACTAATACTTATAGAGCCTGGAAAACTCCTCAGGGACCATAACGCGCCATAGTGAAAAACTGGAAGAACAAACGCGTTTACACGTCTACCCACTTCTTGCGCAATAGCCTCCGCTATTAGAGAGTCAGTAACAAGAGGCAGATGAGGCCCATGAGCCTCTACTGCGCCTACGGGGAGAATAGCTACTGGAAAACTCGCCTTCCCCAAATACTCCTTAACATCCACCCAGCTTGACTCACCGCTAACCACGTAGAACACCGAGCTTCTTCAGGGCTTCCAGCAGCTTGTCCTCTATCTCCTTCCTGTTACCGTAGTTATAGACTGCAACTATCTCTTTAGCCGCCTTCTCCTTGGCAAATCTTTCAGCAAGGTCAGGTCCTGTAACGATAATGTCAGGTTTGAGGCTTGAGGCGAGCGTGGCATCAGCTGTCTCAACAATGGCGTCAACACCATACTTCCTGCAAGCGCTCTCAACAACAGTTTTTAAAAAGAGAGCTGTACCTGTGCCTAGACCGCAGGCAGTTACGATCCTGACAGGCATCCCGTGGACCCCCAGTCTATATTCTCCATAACCTCTTATTTTTCTTTTACTTTCTGAGTCTAAGAGCTCTTCTAGGATTCTCAAGTACGAATTTCTCAACGAGGCCGGCCTCAACGCCCTCCTTCTCGAAAACCTTCCTCAAGTATGGCACAAATTTTCCAAACAAGTAATCGAGTCCTGGACCTCCTCCATAGCTCTTCATCTCAGATCGTCTTGCAATATCGGTTCCAAGCAGGATGTGCCTCTCGAACCCTCTCCTGACCATGTTGAGTATGAAAAGAGCTCTTGCACTCTCCGGTGCATACTTCACCTTCCCTATTTGGTCGAGAACGAGGTATGAGCCGCGCGATGCTATCTCCTCCCAGTAGTATACATCAAGGTTCCTGTCAACATGGTAGAATATCACGCTAGCAGGATCAACACCTTGCCTCTCTAGGAGTTCTAGTATCTCTAAAGCAGCAGTTCCTAGGGTTGTATGCACCACTATTGGCGCACCGGTACTCAGGTGTGCTGACGCAGCGGCACGCATACCCTTTGACTCTACCGGCAGTATTCTCATGTAGTCGGCACCAATCTTAATAAGTCCTGCTCTTAGAGGGGTTCCCTCAATCCCATTTTTCACCTCACTTGCAAAAAGTTCTGCAAGCTTGTCTTCTGAAGCCGTGTAATACCATTCTTCGAGATATATCCCCCGATTAAACCCCGTTACCAGTACGAGTTTCACCTCTGGAACCCTTTCAACAACCTGAACCATTGCTTTCGGGTTTCGCCCGTAGTCACGACACGTAGCGTCCACGGCAGCCTGTCCACCCGACGCATGATAGAGTTTCAGCTCCTCCACAGCCTTATCCAGATCTGAAAGTATATAGTCCGGGTCATTGGAGAAAGTTGGGGTCTTGTACAGCCAGGCAGGAGGCATTGCAACTAGGTGAATGTGCAGATTCGTATAACCGAGCTCGTCGTCACTTACTGGTCCTCTCGCAGTTAAAATCGTCATCGGTTAACTTACTGTCAAGGTGGTAAATTAACTCTTTCCCCAATCTCATGACTCGCGTGGAGCACACTCAAATGCGAGTTTTTCCTTGCAATGAAAATAAATGAACGTATTAAAAATAATATATATAAAATGCTAGTGATATTTTAAGCGATGATGCAAGCGACCGTTTTGACGGATCCACCGCATAAGTGGAGGCTTTTCGAACCTATGAGCATTGGAAAATGCTGGGTGAAGAACAGGATCGCTATGGCTCCCATGGGGCTAGTTGGAATGGTAAACGAAGACGGGTCGATTAATAGGCGGATAGTTGACTACTACGTCGAGCGTGCCAAGGGTGGCGTAGGCCTCATAATAACCGGGTTGACACGGGTCGAAAACGAGGCCGAGAAACTAACACTCGATGGTAGACACCTACTACCAATCCTTAACTCTATCAGGTATGTAACCTCACACTCCGAACTCACAGAAGAAGTTCACCATTGGGGCACTAGAATATTTGTACAGCTCACAGCAGGGACTGGAAGGGTCTTGGCAACCCTTGCTCTATTATCGGGAATCACCCCGGTCTCCGCCTCCGAGGTGCCTAGCTACTGGCTCCCGATAATTAAGACAAGAGCTCTGAGCAGAGAGGAAATAAAGAAGCTTGTAAAGGCTTTCGGCGACGCAGCAGAGCACGCGTTTCTAGCCGGATATGACGGGGTCGAGCTGCACGGTCATGAGGGCTATCTCTTAGACCAGTTCACCTCTTCCGCGTGGAACTTCCGTAATGACGAATACGGTGGTAGTCTTGAAAACAGGCTTAGGCTACCCATTGAGATTCTAGACGAGATAAAGAGCAGGGTTGGGAAGGATTTTCCAGTGATCTATAGATTTGGCGTTAAGCATTTCATAAAGGGTTACAACAATCCAGGTCTTCCTGGCGAGAGGTTCCGGGAAGCGGGACGCGACGTCGAGGAAGGCATCGAAATGGCTAAGATGCTCGAGAGAGCCGGTTTCGACGCACTACACGTTGACGCTGGATGTTATGACAGCTGGTATATGGCTCACCCGCCCGAGTATCTTCCTCACGGATGTCTTGTCGAGTTCGCAGCTATAGTTAAGAAAAACGTGTCGATCCCGGTGATAGCTGTAGGCAGGCTGGACGACCCGTACGTAGCTGAGAAAACGCTTCGCGAGGGGGCAGCAGACATGATTGCCGTGGGTAGGGGGCTCCTCGCCGACCCCGAGTGGCCCCTCAAGGTGAAGATGGGTGCGTTTGACGATATAAGGCCCTGTATAGGCT
>NZ_JBMFLX010000088.1:0-5784 GCF_049970975.1 Infirmifilum sp.
ACTGGATAAAAGAATAAAGGAGCTTAAAGGACAAGGAAAAACCGATTAATTTTTCCCCTTAAGACTTCAATATTTTTTCTTTCTCCTATACCCCTGATTTTTAGATAGGGGAGCTCATTACTTCCTTATTTAGCTCTTCTCCTCATATATACATAATGATTCCTTGAGAGTGCTATGTTCTGATTCACTACCACTTTAAAGTGGTAGTGTAGTAAAACTTAAATCTTTGTATTGGAGTTAATATTCTTGATGAGCCAAACGCAAAACAAGTTAGTCATTTTCGCAGTTGTCTTGGCTCTCCTTGCCCTGGTCCTAAGTCTTTACTCTGTCATCACTATACAATCACTTGCCTCGCGCATAACCGACTTGTCAAACTCTGTTGCCGGTCTAAAATCTGACATACAGGCCTTAAGTCAGCAGATAGGTAAGGCCGTCCCAACTCAACCAGCTCCTCAGCAGAAAGTAAAGCTTGTAGTCATAGGACCCTGGAGTGGGGACGAAGCCAAATACTTCCAAGCAGTCATAGAAGCTTATCAGCGAACCCACCCCAACGTTGAAATAGAATACAGGACGATGAGGGCGGAGGATGTTGCGGCAACAATGCCTATACAGTTTGCCGCGGGAGTTGCTCCGGGAGACGTCATCTTCGGATGGGGTTGGTTCATCGCCAAGATGGGTAAAGAGGGACATTTGGTAGATCTTACGAGTATCATCAAGCAAGACGAGTATGTTTCCGGAATACTGGATGCCGTCAAAGCTGACGGTAAGGTCTGGGGAGCTCCATTCACGATGTGGTTGAAGCCTGGCTTCTGGTATCGTAAGTCCTTCTTCCAAAAATACGGGTTATCCGAGCCAAAATCTTATGACGAATTTGTGCAGCTTTTAGAAAAAATCAAGTCTATACAGGGTGTAAAGAATCCGATTGCCAGTGGAGACGGTATGGGCTGGCCTTTGTCTGATATCGTGGAGCACTTCATAATAGCCTACGGAGGCCCCCAGATGCAGTTAAACCTCATTTCCGGTAAGACGAGGTTTACAGATCCTAGCGTTAGGAGGGTCTTTGAGAACTACCTTGTGCCGTTGCTTCAAAAGAAGTACTTTAGCGAGCCTATTGAGTGGACTACTGTTATCCCTAAATGGTGGGCCGGCGAGTATGGGTTATACTTTATGGGTACATGGATTACCGGCATGGTGGAGGATCCCAATGATCTTGACTTCTTCCCGCTCCCTGAAAGTAAAGGTGTCGTAGGAGGGGCTGATTATGCCTTCGTACCTAAGTACTCGAAAAACGTAGATGCCGCTGTTGACTTTCTCAAGTTTTTGGCCACCGAAGGACAAGGGGTTCACGCGAGCGTCCCGTCAGGCAAGATACCGACATGGACGAAGGTTCCAGTAAGCCAATTATGGAAACCTATGCAAAGCGTATATACCAAGATTACTCAGAGAGGAATGGCGATCCTGCCTGACCTGGATGACTCTATTGGAGGAGACTGGCAGAAGCTTTTCTGGGATCAGCTGAAGCTCCTATGGGTCAACCCCGGGGCATTGGACTCCGTACTTAAAACTCTGGAGAGCGCTCAGCCGAAACCTTGAAATCTTTAAAAATAAAAAATAAAATATTTTTTTGGTGAAAAACTTGAATAAAGAATCGAAAATTGATTTATTATTATTTCTTTTACCTCCTCTGGTAGTACTCTCCATATTCGTCATTTATCCGATCATTGGGACAGTCGTCCTCAGTTTTATCTCTAAAGGGACTTTTTCGCTCTCAAACTATTACGAGGTGCTAACTGAAAGCATACCTCTCAAAGCCTTGATCTTGACAAAGCTGGAACCAACACCTCCTTGGGGAGCCCTCATCCACAACGCAGTTTGGATCTTAATCTCTGTTCCTGCGGTTGTACTACTAGGGATGATACTAGCCTATGTTCTCAGGTATGTTTTTGGATCAAGCTTTGTCTTAGGAACAGTTTTCCTAGGGATGGTACTACCGGGTGTCGTTAGTGGTCTCGTAATCAGATTCATGTTCGATGACAGCATAGGTATCTTTCCGAGAATATTCGCGGTTTTAGGGGTTCCTATGCTCTCAAAGACATGGACCATATACCCTCAGACAGCTCTATTAGCCCTTATTTTAGGATCTATCTGGCTCTGGCTTGGATTCAGCGTTACTCTTTACTCTGCGGGTCTTGACTCCATACCTTCAAGCATGATAGAATCAGCCCTTGTAGATGGTGCGTCGCAGTGGCAGATATTCGCCAAGATTATCGTACCTCAACTTAGACCCGTGACTACGGTTGTAATACTTATGACCGTAATGTGGGTCCTGAAAATTTTCGACATAGTATACGTTGTCACGGGTGGAGGACCCGGCGGATCGTCAACAGTACTCGCCATGATAATGTATATGTACTTTGCCAGCTCCCTAGAGTACCATAAGGCGGCAGCTGTCGCCGTTATATTAGCTCTTCTAACCCTTATACCTGCGTATTGGTATATTCGCATAGTTTTAAAAGGTGAGAGAGAGTGAGTAAAGCTAGGATTTCACTTAAAGGAGTGCTTCTCAATCTCATCGTATGGGTTTTTACCATCCTATGGCTCCTGCCCTTCATAGCTCTACTTATTATGTCTGTAAAGCCTTACACGGAGGTAATACTTCATGGGTGGTGGAGCCTTGGAGGGAATTACTCGCTCAAAAACTACCTAGAGGTCTTGATGAATCCCTCCTACAACTTCCTCCAAGGTATAGAGAACTCATTGATAATTTCAATTACGAGCACAGTAATACCAATATTTTTCGCAGCAATGGTAGCCTACTCTCTGACCTATCTGTCGTTCCGATACAAAACCCTCCTATTCACTATGATACTTTTCTTCATGTCTGTACCCCAGCAAATGGTAGTTATACCTCTCTTCAACCTCTATGTGAAGCTAGGATTGAATAACACGCTGACTGGTCTTATACTGCTTCATAGTGCTTGGGGTATACCATGGATAGCCTTCTTCCTGCGTAACTATTTGAAGCTTATACCCTTAAGCTTCGTTGAAGCCGCGCGAGTCGACGGCGCCTCCGAGATGAGCATATTTCTAAGAATTCTGCTACCTATAAGCATACCCGCACTAATAGCGGCATCCGCCATACAGTTCACTTGGGTGTGGGGCGACTTCTTCTATGCTATGATATTTCTACCATCTCCAGACCTCTACGTCGTCACGCAGCGCTTAGCACTACTTAAGGGAGAGTATCACATTGACTGGGGGTTACTGAGCGCCGGAGCTATCCTTGCAATGATTCCTCCGCTGGCAATCTACTTGGCCTTTAAGAAGTATTACGTGAGAGGTTTCGTGGGATGGGGCCTAAAAGGGTAGCATCGCGTCTCAGAGTATTTTTACCTTGAAAATATGCCCTTCTATGTCCTCAAATCTGGCTCCTCTCCCTCCAACTGTTAATTTTTTACCTCCAACATCAAGTACAAGGGCTAGTGTTACCCCAAAGCTATTTTCTTGCAGGGCTAGTGGCTTGCCACTAACCTCGACCATTTTTCCGCTTTTTCTCTCGACTCCATTAACAGACACTATGGTTTGATAACCTTTTTTCAGCACGTCTGATATAACTTCCCTCATAAGCCACAGTGACGTGGAGGTGTATTCTAAGCCTCTCAAAGCCTGGATCTCCTTTACAGTCTGACTTACGCGCCACACAGAATGATTGAAAAAATCATTTAGTAACCTGAGCAATCCCTCATCAGTTATCTCGAGTGTGTTCTCATCTTGAAAAACGAGACACTTAGCAGAGTCTACAATAATTATTGGTAGAACTCTTACCGCTCTTCTTCGAATACCTATCCAAGGTGCTTCGGCATGGAATGGCGGATTTGCCTCAAAAGAGACGAGGGCAGTTAGTCTTCCAGGCTTATTCAAATACAATTCAGGATTGTCAAGGATTTCAAGTAGTAGCTCGGGTGTAGCTGCTATCAGTATCTCGTATTTGGCACTCAAGAGCATTTCCCTTGCTCTCCTCAATAATTCGCTGTAATTTCTAATTATTTTTACACCAAATTTAGAAGAGGCTGTTGTATATGTGATATTTTGCCTTAATACCTGTAAGGCAGTCTCTTTCTTCTCTAGTATTTTCCTACTAGCATGATCGGCTAGCCTTTCAACAGCCTCAGCAGGGGATACTCCTCTATATCTTCTAGGCTTCGCTAAGATCTCTTCGACTATCCCCAGCTTTGTCAGTGAATCAAGGATCTCGTAAATCCTTGGCTGTGGTACCCTTGCTAGAGAAGCTATCTCACTGGCTGTTCTCTCCTTCCCATCAGCAATCGCCAGATAGACTTTAGCCTGGTAAGGGGTTAACCCAAGTTCGATTAGAGCTGTTTCTGCTAGTTCACGCGCGTTATTCACATTTTTCAGAATATTCTGTCTTCGGAAAAATATTTCTTTAAGATAACTACTACTTAATTGTGGTAGCCATGAAAGTAACACCAAAATATACACGTAGCATTGATGATTATGTAAAAGTAACAGGAGAGGACGATGTTAATGAGTTGAAGGCTCTGGGAGAAAGTTTCCGAGGGAAAAGCATCCTTCACATAAACTCTACACCTTACGGGGGAGGTGTGGCCGAGATTCTCCACAGTATGGTACCTCTAATGAAGTCCCTAGACATCGATGCAAGGTGGGAGGTCATAGAGGCTGAAGATGATTTTTTCAACATAACGAAGAAAATTCACAATGGTCTGCAAGGAAACCTTGACATTTCCCTAACTGAAGAGGAGTGGGAGGTCTACCTCAAGTGGAATCGGTACAACGCTGAAATTCTCGATCTGAATGCCGATTTCATAATTGTACACGACCCACAGCCTATGGCACTTCCATCATTCGCTAAAAAAGGCAAGCAACATTGGATATGGAGATGTCATATCGACTTGACCCAACCAAATCCACTTTTTTGGAGACGTCTTGGCCCACTCGTTAACCAGTATGACGCGGTGATTGTTCATAGTGAGGAATATATTCGTGACGAATTTAAAGATAAAGCTTTCGTGTCACCTCCCAGCATAGATCCCTTAAGCGATAAAAATAGAGAGCTAACGGGAGAGGAAGTTGTAAAGGTATTCGAGAGATTTAACGTTGATCCAGAGAAACCCTCCATAACGAAAGTTGCAAGATTTGATCCATGGAAAGATATCCCCGCTGCGATAGACGTTTACAAAATATTGAAGAAAAAACGTGATCTCCAGCTTTTAATTATCTCGATGATGGCTAGAGATGATCCCGAGGGGTTAGTTTTTTACGAAAAAGTAAAAGAGCACGTTGGTCAAGACGAGGACATACATATACTGACTGATGAAATGGGAGTCAGAGATTTAGAGGTGAATGCCTTCCAGCGAGGGTCCACGGTAGGAATACACACGGCTATACGTGAAGGCTTTGGTCTAGTGGTCTCCGAAATGCTTTGGAAAAGAGTACCTGTAGTGGCTCGACCAGTTGGAGGGGTAAAGATACAGGTCATACATGGCGTGACGGGCTACACAGCTCTCACAGTTCAGGATTTGGCCCAACATGTTGAATCACTCCTGGAAAATGCTGGGTTACGTAAAAGTATGGGAGAGGCAGGACGTGAACATGTTAGGAGGAACTTCGTTATTACACGACATGTTTACAGGTATCTCTCCCTTCTCGCCAAGTTCTTATGATTGAATGTGAAATAAAAAGATGTGGTATTTCTTTGGTTATTCATTATTTAAGACTTAGCCGAATTCTTTGGTTTTTACAGTG
>NZ_JBMFLX010000089.1:0-5744 GCF_049970975.1 Infirmifilum sp.
TATAAGATGAATATCTTACCTTATAGCTTCGTTATAATCATTTTGCTCCCGTTTGTTCCTGTACTGACCTGTTTGATACGAGTGGGCATAGGGGGTCGGGTGCCGTTAGCCTTCCTGTGGATATGTATGCTCTTGCTCTGCAGCCCCCGCATATGTCTCGGTATGGGCAGGACCGGCATGGTTCTTCCAGGTTTTCGCGGTTCTTGATCTGGTTGAATAGTTGTCCGTGCCATATGGCGGCCGCGGGCTTCTCCAGCAGGTTGCCGGCTTTTAGTGGTAGGAACGCGCATGGCCATACGTCACCGTTGGGTTTTATGTAGAACATTCCTCGCGCGGCTATGCAGCCTGAGACCCATTTCTTGGCTATTTGTGGGTTGAGTTTCGCCTTGTCGGCTAGGAGTGCGTAGTACCAGGGCATTGCTACGGGTATTATGAGGCTCTGGACTTCTTCCTGTGTCTTAGCTGCTGTTAATGCTAGGGTGTAGAATTGTCTTGGCGTCAGGGAGAGCCACTTGTTTTCGGCGCCTCGGCCTGTGGAGACGAACGTGTAAAGGAATACGACGTGTGCTCCTAGTTTGTCTGAGAGCTTGAGTAGTTGGGGGATTTCGTCGAAGTTGAGCTTGTTGGCTGTTATGTTTATCTGGACGTAGAGTCCTTGTTTTTTGAGGTTTATTATCCCCTTGACGGCTTTCCTCCAGGCGCCAGGGACGCCCCTGATCTTGTCGTGGATTTCGGGCCTGGTGGAGTCGAGGCTTACCGCGGCTCCCAGGACGCCGAGCTTGGCCATCCTCGCAGCTGTCTCCTCGTCTATGAGGGTGGCGTTCGTCGCGTAGACTACCCCGAAGCCCAGCTGCCTCGCGTAATGGGTGAGCTCCCAGATGTCTTTCCTGAGTAATGGTTCTCCACCCGTGAACACGAGGGTTCTGAATTCCCTCACCGTGGTTAAGCTTTCGATGACCTTCATGGCCTGCGGGGTGTCGAGCTCGCCGGGGCTCGGCCTGCCGGCCGCGGCGTGACAGTGCGCGCACCTGAGGTTGCACATCGTTGTAACCTCGTAGACTGGGTGTGGGGGGTAGCCGAAGCAGCCTATCCCTGTGGCGCCGTTGGCCGTCTCGACTAGGGGCTTCGCGTCCCTTATCCAGCGGGCGTTGAGTCTCCAGCCGGTCGCCTTTGCCACCGTGGCCGCTGAGAGGAGCTGCTTTGCCAGAAGGGTTGGGGGCACGTACCAGGGTAGCACGTGGCGTGTCATCTCAGTGCCACCCCTACGGCGCTAAGCAGGCTGAAGAGGATTGTGTGCCTGGCTACAAGGGGGTCGGCGTCTGTGGGTGGCGGCTCACGGAGTACCTTTAGGGCGCCGGCAAGCATGGGCGCCGAGAGGAGTGGGAGGAGTAGGGTGGGGCCGAGCGATAGGGATAGGGCTGACTGGATGATGTAGGCGGCGGCTATGTAGAGGAGGAACAGGGCTCGGGAGGCTTTCTTGCCGATTATCGTCTCGAGCGTCTTGACGCCCGCCGCACGGTCGGTGTCTATGTCCCGGATGTTGTTGGCCATGAGCACCGCTATCGTGAGGAGTATGGGCGGGAGTGAGACTAGGAGGGGTTGGAGGGATAGCTCGCCGCAGGCCATGTAGTAGACGCCTGGAGAGCTTGTGAGCCACCAGCCGAGGAGAAGGTTGAGGTGCCCCAATCCGCGGTACTTCAGCTTAAAGGGCGGGCCTGTATACGCGTAGGCGAGTAGGACGCCAAGGGAGGCGAAGAGGGGCGTGTAGGGTCTCCCGAGGAATGATGCTGCGAGCGACATTGTAATGGCTCCAGCCGCGAGGGCTAACCATTGGGCCGCGTGTCTTCTCAGCGAGACGCCCTCGACGAGTGGGTGCTTCCTGTAGGTGGCTGTGCCGACCCCGGGCCTGTCTACGCCGTAGACGTAGTCGTAGTAGTCGTTGACCATGTGGGAGAAGATCTCAATAATGGAGCCGCCGAGGAGACCGTATATCGCCCAAAGGGGGTTGAATCCGGGATGGGGGGCGGCTAAGGCTAGGACTGGGAGGCTGTAGATGATGTACATTATCACGGCCCAAATCCTGATCGCGTCTAGCAGCATACTGGTGTCGTTATGGTTAAGGAGCCCTCTCATTATATCTCTTGTGGATAAGCCTCTCACGGGTCAAGCCCTAAGGGATGCATCTTTCGGGTAGCATCTCATGAAGAGAAAGAGAGGCCTTTTTCACGTCAAAAACAGAAAAACACCTTAGGCTTAAGCTTTCACTCTGACTCTTTTTCTGGGCAATACCTTAGTAGTTGTACATCTTAGTTGAATTTTTTCTTAGTACACTGGGGAGTTAATTGGTATTACCCTTTATGCTCGCGTTAGGCTTATATAATAATACCAGTAAGTTTACTAGTAGAGTTACTAGTATGGTTAAGGTGTTAGGTAGGAGTAAGTTGTGGGGTAAGGGCTACACCACAGTACCAGTTTTGGTTAGGAGGTTCTTAGATTTAAGCGAAGGTAGTGAAATAGAGTGGGTGTTAAACGAAGACGGGAGCGTGCAGGTGAGGAAAGTTGGTTGACTATACACGCGTTAAGGTCAAGGTTTGGGAGTTTATAGACAAGTTTAGGGGTAAAGGCTTTAGTATGGGCGACGCTAGGGCCTACGTCTCGTTATTAGCAGACTTAAACATAGCTGGGGGCGAAAAAGACTATGCCGTAGCCCTCTACGAGGGCTACGAGGAAGCGCTATCCCTATATAAGTCCAAGGGGGCGTCAGCCCTGGCCGAGGACTACAAAATGAAAGTTAAGGAGTGGGCTAAGTTAGACAAGTTGTCGTTTTTGGTGAGACCGCCCCCGCGACACGGCCCAAACCTAAAACCGGTGATAAAAGGGGCGACTGTAGTCTCGCTGTTCACCGGGGCGTATGGGTTAGACATGGGTTTCGAGAGGGCCGGATACGACGTAGTCTTAGGCCTAGACGTCTCCGATACGTCTTACGTGAACTTCAAGGCGAACAGGCCAAAGACCCCATTCATACATGGCGACATAGCGGACTACAGCACCACCGATATACTTAAGGAGGCCGGCCTTAAGCCCGGGGAAGTAGACGTGGTGACTGGTGGCCCACCTTGTCAACCCTTCAGCACTGCGGGCAAGAGGGAGGGGTTAAAGGACTATAGGAGTAGAGCGCTAGTGGAGTTCATACGCTTTATAAAGGAGGCAAGGCCAAAGGCCTTCGTGATGGAGGAGGTCACGGGTATCTTGAACTCCAGGCTAGTCCACATACCTATAAAGGAGAGGGACAAGAGACCCTTGAGGCCTGAAGAGCAGCCCGGATCCCTGTGGAGGGTAGTACTAGACGCCTTACAAGAGACCGGTTACAGGATAACTTGGGGTGTACTGAACGCGGCAGACTTCGGTGCTCCACAAGACAGGGAGAGGGTCATAGTAGTTGGGGTGAGGCCAGACATAGGGGTGGCTCCTACGCTACCCCCGCCCTTATACTCTAGGATGCCCACTATCACTCTAACAGGTGTCACGTTACCCTGGGTCACGACTGCGGAGGCAATAATGGGGGTAAACGAGGACATAGGCTACGTCGACCTACCACCCAAGTACTCGAAGTACATCCGCTATGTACCAGGTGGGGGTAACTGGAGGCAGATCCCGGACGAGCTAAAGCCAGAGGCCATGAACGGGGCATACACCGCTGACGGTGGTAGGATGGGGTTCTACAGGAGGTTGGCCTGGTTCGAGCCCTCGCCTACCCTCGTCACTTCCCCAGCCATGAAGGCCACTATGCTAGTTCACCCGTGGCTCGACAGGCCCCTCGGCGTTAGGGAATACATGAGGTTACAAGGCTTCCCAGACGAGTGGAAGGTAGTAGTAGGCGTGCAAGAAGCGTATAAGTTATTCGGCGAAGCGGTACCCGTACCTCTGGCTTACGCGATAGCCGTGCATATAGGGGCGTTGTTGGGTTGGAGGGCCTCGTAGACGCCGTAATAAAGTGGGAAAAAGAGCACTGGGTGCCTTACCCTTGGCGTGTAGACAGGACTCCTTATAAAGTCTTAGTCGCTGAGGTACTGCTACAACGCACTACTAGGAAGGCCGTGTCGAGGGTTTATAACAGTTTTTTAATCAAGTTCCCAGACATAAGTTCCATCTACAGAGCTAGCCCTCAGGAGCTGGAGTTAGTACTGAAGCCAATAGGGCTATACAAGCAGAGGGCTACCAGATTAAAAGAAATCGCTAAAGCCATAGTCGGGGTATTCGGTGGTACTATACCTTGCGACTACGAGTCTTTAAACGGTATCTACGGGATCGGCCCTTACATAGCTGGTGCTGTGTTGTCTTTTGGGTGTGGCAAAAAGGCTCCTGTAGCAGACTCTAACGTCATGAGGTTGCTAGGAAGGGCTTTTGGGATAAAGGGTTACAGAGGTGCTATAAAATTCCTCTGGGGCATAGTACCAGAAAGCGGGCACGAGTTTTTCAATTACGGATTAGTAGACCTGGGCGCTTACGTGTGCACGTATAGGGAGCCTAAGTGTAGCGAGTGCCCACTAAGGCCATACTGTAAGTATTACGCTAGCTCAACTGCCTCAAGAGCTCGTTGACATCTTTATATTGCTTGCGCAACTGCTCTGTTATTTCCTGCACTTTTTCGTCTATTAACGCGCGTAAGTCTACACGTACCCCTATCTCTGAGGCCCTCTTTATTACGTAATCGTAGATGCTCTGGCCTAAGAGGACTTCGTAGACTTTCCTTCCCACTAAGACGTAATGGCCTGGGTCGTCTACTCTCGCACCAGCTACCCTTAACGATTCCCTCAATGTATTCACGACGTTAAAGGCACGGGGGCCATAAGTCAAGGCTAAATAGGGTCTGTACCCTTGCCCCTCGGCTTGAGCAGCTTCTCTCGCGAACTCGCTCAGTATGTCCTTGTTTATGTTGGCTGGCCCGCTCTTCACCGACACCACTCTCCCTCTGAACGTAGTGCCACCTTCTTTGTACTCCCCCTCTATGACTATGTCCCACCAACACACCCACTGCTTTGCCCCGCGCCCCATGCACCCAGGGTAGTCTTTTCCGCTTTTACCACCTAACAGCTCCCTCAGGAACTCCTCTATTACAGAGCCGAAACTAGTCCCTAGAGACCTCTCTACCCTTTTCTGGACGAAGAAGTACGCCACGTCTTCGAAGTCCTTTACGCCTAAAGACGCGAACAAGTATGGGTTTACCCCACCTTCTAATATGTCATCCACCTTTATACCTTTAACCTTGTCAGCTACCTTTGTGGAGAACTCCCTAAAAACTACTAGAGCCCTTTCTACTTTTTCCTTAATCTCTGGGGACGGATCCTCTACTGCCACGTATATAAATACATGGCTCTGTTAAATAAACCCCCCGTTAACGTCATTACGTGCCAGGAAACTTCTTAATCTCAAGTTACAGCACGGAGCTGATATAGTATTTTAAGGCATGGAGAGTTTATCGGCTGATTTAGGTATAGGTGCGACTATCTGCTGCATCCTCGTACACAGCTGCAAGCTGCGACCCCTCATGTCTAAGAAATCCCTCGATCCTCAATTGGTGCTTATCCGCATACTCCATGCCTTCAACTGTGGGGCTACCCAGAGCACCGTGTATTGGTATAGGGAGGCGCTTCGGAGCGGCCGCCGTACCAGAGGTGTGGCTCAGAGGCTTAGAGGAGTTGCCGGCTGGCTTTTCTGACGGCTTCGAGGCCCTCGGCGACGAC
>NZ_JBMFLX010000090.1:0-5646 GCF_049970975.1 Infirmifilum sp.
AGGCCGAAGTTCTCGAACACGCATAACCCCGCTTAGAGTATAAGCTGTCACCCTGCCAGACTACAGGGTAGCGTTAGACAGCATCAATACAATGTTCAGGGGGCTAGAAGAACTCCAAAGCAGGATTGAAGGCATTCTTGAGGGCTAGAAATCTTCTACTCTCCAGTCTTGGGGAAAGCTGTCACCCCATCCCTCAAACTAACGTTATAACAACCGTTACAATAAAAAGATAGGCTGAGACCATGAAGCTGCTCGCATTCGGTGATGTTCACTCGCCCGAATACCTTCCTATCTTAACGTCATCGTTGAAGAGAACAAAGCTCGATTCAGTTCAGCTCGTGCTCATTGCGGGTGATGTCGTTAAGAGGGGGGATTATAGGATGTGTGCTCCTGTTGAAAAAACCCTGCGAAATTACTTGCCCAATGTGGAGATAGTTGCTGTTTTCGGGAACGAGGATTACCCAGAGGTACGCGATAAGATGAGGGATGAATGCACAGAGATAAGATGGCTTGACGATGAATATGTTAGGCTCTCTCTTATATTAGAGACAATAGTCTTGGGTACGACTGGTGTTCTGGATAGGCCTACGAGATGGCAGCTGAAAAACGTGCCGGAGATAGTGAAAATTTATAATGAGAGAATTATCTGGCTCTCAAGGCTGCTTGAAAGTCTTCCTCAAGGCAAATTAACTTTACTTTTAACACATTATCCACCTAGATCCAAGACGTTGACCGGGGAGCCGCCCGAGGCCTGGGATGAAATGTCTAGCCGTCGGCTTACGGAAGTCTTGATTCATAGACCCGTAGACGTGGTGGTGCACGGGCACCTACACCACAGTGTGGTGCACAGGGACGTGATAGGTTCCGTGCCAGTCTATAATGTAGCGTTGCCTGCAACCAGGAATGTGTCGATAATAGATCTCAAACCCACGGGGCTAACCCAGTGGCTCTCCTATTGAGATGTCAGTTTGGTAGGATGTGTATTAGCCTTAATGGGAAAAGAATATCTCTACGTGAAAACTATTTTTCTCGTGAGTGTTAGGTTTTCCGTTTGGAGCCTACGTGAACTTACACAAAGAGATTTGCGAGTTCTAGTCTCAATAGAGCGAGGAATGATAAATCACGAGTACGTAGACGTTGAACTTATCTCGTCTATTTCTCGATTGGATTCAGAGCTGGTCGAAAGCATACTGAAGAAGCTAAACAAGCTAGGACTGGTTCAAAGATATCGTGGTAGCTATACTGGTTATGTTTTGACTAGTAGAGGGTATGACGTTCTGGCTTTAAACGTACTAGTTAAGCGGGGGGTTCTTGCAGCGGTCTCTGAGACGCCTGTGGGCGAGGGGAAGGAGAGCGAGGTTTATATGGGTAAGACTCCAGGTGAACGCATTGTAGCGGTTAAGGTCCACAGGGCGGGTCGGACGAGTTTTAAGGGGGCTAAGAGGGTGAGAGGCTATGT
The DNA here is from genome assembly GCF_049970975.1 of Infirmifilum sp. Classification (NCBI taxonomy): domain Archaea; kingdom Thermoproteati; phylum Thermoproteota; class Thermoprotei; order Thermofilales; family Thermofilaceae; genus Infirmifilum; species Infirmifilum sp. The sequence goes on from NZ_JBMFLX010000090.1 coordinate 1,460, forward strand.
TGGCGAGAGGAAACACTTCTCATGGCTCTACTTGTCGAGGCTCGCTGCACAGAACGAGTTCGAAGTCTTACGAATCTTATGGAAGAACAAGGTTGCCGTTCCAGAGCCTATTGACTGGAACCGGCATGTCGTAGTTACAAGTTTCGTAGAAGGAGTTGAACTTTCCGAGGTTCCTCCCTTAGAAGACCCTTTTACAGTCTTGCAACTCATAATCGAGGAGATTAAGAAGGTGTATAAAGCTGGAGTCGTTCACGGGGATCTAAACGAGTTCAACGTCCTTATTACCCCGGAAAACAAGGTCATCCTCTTAGACTGGCCACAATGGGTGCCAAGCTCCCATCCAAATGCCCTCTTTTATCTTCAAAGGGATCTTGAGAATATTATCGACTTCTTTATCAGGAAATACAGGCTTCGCGCTGATAAGGAGCTGTTGCTAATTGAATACATGAAGATGATAACCAAGAGCGATGAGAGCCAGAGTTGACATCTCGCCTTGAGAAGAAAAGGACAAGTTTAAAGCTCAGAATAGAGTTTCCACTTAGGGGTTAGGGACTGCGTAGAGTGCTAGGCATTGATATACTCCCAGGGCACTCGCCTCAAGCCGGAGAGCCAGTTTTTGCAGCGGCCTTAGTTGAGGATGGGAAGGTTGTACTAAGACTTGAAGAGACCTCGCTGTCAGAGGTTTTGAAAATTATCGAGGAGAGGCGGGTTGATGCACTTGCAACTGACAACGTGTTCGAAATAGCCAGCGACTTTAACGAGTTGACGAGGATCTTCGGGAAGTATTCAGGTTCGGGTTTTCGGCTAATAGAGGTAACGAGGATAGGTGATGAAAACGTAAAGATTGAAACGATATGTGCGCTAGTCGGTCTTTGCAAGGGAAAGCCCAACCCCATCGAGACAGCCGAAGCTGTTGCTCTTCTAGCCTATAAGGGCATCGGTTCCGAGGTTCTTCTCTTCGAGGAAGAGACGAGAATACAAGTTGGCAGAGGAAGAGTTCCGGGATCCGGAGGAATGAGCCGCGAGCGTTACAGGAGAAACATAGAGTTGCTTATCAAGCGTAAGGTGGCAGAGATAAGGGAGCATCTTAACAGGACAGGCATTGACTACGACCTTTTCATCAGGAAGAGCGGTGTCGGGCTCGTAGGAGCGACCTTCATAGTTTATGCTCCTAGAGATAAACTCAACGGAATTGTTAAACAGGAATCAGGACATGACCTCTTTGTCGAGATTCAGCCGATAAAACGTGAAAGCATAAGCTATAGACCTCTTGGAAAGGTCGAAAACAGAGCCTCCAAGAAGAGTGACAGGTACCTGATCGTAGGCGTGGACCCTGGGATAAGTACTGGTGTAGCAGTCCTGGGGCTCTCAGGAGAAATAATCAGCGTTTTTTCACGGCGCTGGTTGAGCAGGAGTCAACTCTTAAGGATAATCCTCCAATACGGTCGACCAGTAATTGTTGCAACCGATGTAAATCCTCCCCCCTCTTATGTGAGAAAGATCGCAGCACAGGTCGGGGCTACTCTATACGTCCCTCCGCGGTCACTCAGTGTTGAGGAAAAGAGAAGATTAGCCGAAGGTTATATGGGTGTTGAAAACACGCATCAGCGGGATGCACTAGCCGCGGCTATGAGGGCGTTGAGGGAGTACCGGGGTAAGTTTGACGAGGTAGAAAGGGAAGCAGTAAAATACAACGTGCCTTTCCCGATGGATTATGCAAAATATCTTGTAATTAGAGGTGTTCCTGTCTCCAATGCTATACAGGATGCTATAAAGGAGTACTTACACCTGACATCTAAAGAAGAGAAGTCGTTAAATGAAGCATTAGAGCAGGGACCTGAGGAGCTCCTTAAGTTCTACCGGAGATTAGTTGAAAAGATGGCTAACGAGAACCGCGCACTTCAAGTTGAACTGCGAGATATGCGAGAAAAGGTCAACAACCTAGAGGCAATCCTCAAAAATATTCTCGAAACACGAGTTGAGCTTCGTAGACAGAGTATGGATTACTCCAAGCTAGAGTTGAAAATCGAGTCACTTAACACAGAGCTAAACAAGATTCGGCTGCAATTAGATGAGAGTAGGAACGAGATTAATGTACTAAGGGGGGTTTTAAGGGATGTGGCTCTCGGCCGCTATATACCTGTGTTAAACATTTCACTATTATTGGAAAATCTGGGTCATCTGGAGAAACAGGTACAGCCCGTGATATTTATTGACAAGAATTACCCTGTGAGCACGCTCAAGGCGTTACTAGATGACCTGGCAGAATCCGGACGACAAGTTATCGTTATAACACGTAGCGGTAAGGAATTGCAAACCATCAGGAAGATTCTTCCAATTGGTTCACGTGCTACTTCCCTGGAGTACATTGATGAATGTATACAGCTTGAGGAAATGTTGCTCGTAAGAAGTGATAGTCTCAGTAGGGCCCTGGTGATGGCTGAGTCAGATGAGGGCTCTAAGATAAGGGACATCTTTGAGGAATATAAGAGAGAAAGAATACGTTCCTTTGAGGGGTTGCAGCGCTAAAAGAGCATGAGCTCGCCTCGTAGGAACCTTTCCCAGAGCCTGTTTATGCCATCAAGGTGATTTTCGAGAATTTCCTCTGCCTTGTGTTTGACTCTTGAGAGGGTGGCGTCATCCGCGTTTATAGCTACATAAGCTAATAGTGGCTCGTTTATAGGTTTACCTATCTGGCTTATTAGCTTGACATAAGCTTCCTTTATGTTGTCAAGCTGGATGATTTCTTGCGCAGCATTGAAGGCTACTACGTTGTAGAGCTTGCCGATATGGCTTACCGGGTTTTTACCGGCTGTTGCCTCTAGGGACATGGGCCTAAAGGGTGTTATAAGACCGTTTGTACGGTTGCCTCTTCCAGTAGCTCCGTCGTCTCCGTGTTCGGCGGAGGTTCCTGTTACAACGAGGTAGAGACCCCCCTTGTCACCTTTCGCTGGATTATCTCCTGTATTAATGTAGACCTCTACTTTTCTCTTTGTGATATCTGTGGCTTTCTCAATAACGAGCTTCTTGATCTGTTCCTTGACTGCAAGATATTCGTCAGTAGAAGAAACATGTCTCGAAATAATAGCAGCGGCAATAGTCAGGTATATTACATCGCCCTTTCTAACACCCATAACTTTTATATCCTCGCCCACAGCGGGCAGCTCCCTTTTAACCTTGGGAGAATTTAACAGTCTCTCAACCTCAAAGACAAGCCTCTCAGTTTCAGACAACGGTGCATATCCTACGCCCATAGATGTATCATTAGAGCCCGGATAGTCTTGTTTACGCTGATATATGTCTACGAGGTCACTAGAACCTTTGCCGATCCTATAATCAACTATGACGTGCTCGTCTGGATCAAGATACCTGAAGTTTTGTTTAATCCACTGTCTTGTTGCCCTAAGTAGTAGTGGTCCTACAGGAATAGATATTCTGGAACCATCAGTGTCAATAACTTCAGTTGTGGCTCTTCCAGAGATTAAAATATATATTGGCTGTAGTAGCTCGCCTCCGCCAAACCTAGGAGCCGACTGGCCTCCGACTATCAGAACCTTGTCCAGGTTGTGGTGTAGGATACGTTTAAACCTGTCATAGTAGTATTTTGAAAGCTCCCTACTAGCTGCCTCAGAGATAGAATCAGCGATGTAGTCCGGATGCCCGGTGCCCTTTCTTTCAACTATTTCGACAGGCAACTGTTCGGGTGGAACATACGTCGATTTCTCGATTACGGTGTTTTTCTGCATCATCAAGAGTCTAGGCTATGTCACATTTGTTTATATGATTTTTCAATAATTACTCGTGGTAATAAGCTAATCCTCCTCCTCTTCCTTCTTCTGTTCCTGTTGCTCCTCGGGTTTAGGCTGCTCTGGCTCTAGGAACCTTACTTTTTCAGGCTCGATCGAGATGAAGAGGAGGTTGCTTCCCCGTATGAATACGTTGCCGAAAATGGCAAGAATCTTGTTTGTCTCTGTTACCTCCTTGGCATCTGTGAGCACCACATTCATAGAGGGGTCGGCAATCATGAGCTTGCCCATGTATTCAGAGCCGTCTTTCAACTTTACAAAGACGTTTTTCCCATTATGGTGCTTCAGATATTCAAGAGGAAGCATTGTCTTCGATTGGGATTTCATTGGCTGGGTCACGATGACTCCCATGCAAAGATACTATAAATACTATTTGTTTCT
>NZ_JBMFLX010000091.1:0-5594 GCF_049970975.1 Infirmifilum sp.
CGTACTTGTAGCCGTACACTAGGGAGTAGTATTTGATAGCCCAGGAGACGGGAATCCATATGAGGAGTGCTACTAGCGGGCCCAGAATGTTACCGTTGACTCCTAGAGATGCTCCAAGGAGGAAGGCTATGGGAAGTAGGGTGAACCAGAGCAAGGAGTCGCCTAGCCCTGCAAATGGTCCCATGAGGGCGGTCTTAACTCCACGAATTGTATCTGGGTCGGCGCCCTGCTCCTCAAGTGATATTACCATCCCGTATATCGCGTTGTGCACGTGGGGCTCCGTGTTGTAGAACTCGTTATGTAATCTCATCCAGGCTTTCAACTCCTCGGGGTCTTTTCTGAGCTTCTTTTCAACCTCTAGCATACCATGTGCGAAGCCCGTGCCCATCATTCTCTCATAGTTCCATGAAGACTGTATGAACCATGATAATCCAAACCATCTGAAGAAGTCCTTCGAAGTCGCTGAGCCTTTAACCCCCTGAGACCCGGATGAAAGGGTTAACTGTTGGAATGCTTCGCGGTGGGTGAACAGGTAGAGAGCAAAAATGATTGAGCCGGCAACTAATGCTATTGCGAGTAGGCTGAGTTTGAGGTAGGCGGCTAGTGCAAATCCGAGAATGTAGAAGGCTACCGTCTCCCTTGAAAGCATCATTTTCATCATTATAGCGGCACCTAGAGCTGGTAGAACTGCTCCGGCGACTCCCATCGCGTCCCAGAATCGAATCGTTAGCGGGCCTAGCTGTACTACTTGTAGTGCCTCGATGAAAGATTTCACGGCCTGCGGGTTTATCGCTAGCGCACCCACGAAGGCCCATATAGGAATAGCTCTGCTGAGAGCCCATGGGACGGCGCCTAGGATATTTATGAGGGGTATTTTATCGAAGTTTCCTTTCTCGATCTCGGCGTCAGCCCAGTGTGTGAATACCGCGTCGAAGGATCTTACGACGATCTCAAGGTTCATCGTCAGGACTGCCACTGGTATTGCTAGTGGGACGGCTGCCTCAGGCTTTATCCCCGCTGTGATTGCAACTACGACTGAAGCAATTGTTCCTGTAGCAGCCTCAGGGACTGTTCCGCCGCCTATAGTGAAGAGTCCTGCAAATACGAATTCTAGTAGTGAGCCTACGATTAGACCTGTGATCGGGTCGCCTAGGATAATTCCTGTAAGGGTGCCTGCGACTACGGGGCGCCATATTCCAAGGGGGGTGACCCATATGTAGTCGAGTCCGAAGATGAAGGCAAGCAGTCCTAGAAGTCCGACTTCAACTGGTCCTAGTGCTGTCATACATTAGTGTTTTGGTATACTTTTTTATAAAGTTTTCTTAAGAAGAAAACATGATATACTTATGACTTGTTATAAGTCAATGAGAACATGGTTAAACGAGTGTTAGATTTAACAGGGCAAGAACTTGCCTCTATAACTGCTAAGGACTTCCTTGAGGCGGTTAAGGCCTCGGAGGGCAGAGTAGTGGCTGCTGAAGTCGTTGTAATTGCACGGCCGCTAGTAGACGGTGTTTCCAATGTTGAGCTCGCAGCGAGGTTCGGGGCTGACCTTCTGATTCTAAACATGTATGACGTTTTTGATCCCAAGGTTGAAGGAGTGCCACCTCAGCATAGTTCAATTGGAGGAATTTCTGTCTTCACCCAGCGATTTACAGGAAATAATCTTGAGCCTGTAGATGCAGGGATGCTCCCAGAGGGTAGGAGACTTACCAGAGAATCTGTGCTCAAAAGTATTGAACATGGTTCTCGCCTCTTGTTGGTTACAGGTAATCCGGGTCTAGGGGTGACGTGGAGGCGAATAGCTCTGGGAGTTGAGACAGCTAAATCGGTAGCCGCAGAAAAATCCATTGTTATGGGGGGTAAGATGCATAGTGGTGGATTAAGGGTTGAAAAAATGTTTGACTTGAATCTTATTGAAGAAGTGCTGGCTAGGGGGGCTGACGGCATATTAATACCTGCGCCTTATACAGTTCCATCATCAACGCCCGAGAATGTTAGAACGGTTGTTTCACTGGCGGAGAAATACGATGTCTTAGTAATGTGTACAATCGGGACGTCCCAGGAGGGGGCCCAGCCGGAAGTCATAAGAAGCATAGCCTTGCAATCGAAGGCTTGCGGGTGTGACATTCACCATATCGGTGACTCAGGCTACTCGATGGGCATCGCTAGACCGGAAAACATACTGGAGCTCTCGATAGCTGTGCGAGGAGTAAGACACACTTATAAGCGTATAGCTATGTCTCACCTAAGGTGAAAAGCTTGAAACTCGTACTAGCCTCCCACGGGAGCCTTGGCTGTGAAATGATCAAAGCCGTGGCAATGATACTAGGCGTCTCCATAATGGAGAAAGCCAATTGTGTAGAGCTCCTCGAGGGAGAAAGCCTAGAAAATTATTACGAGAAACTCTCAAAGACTGTCGACAAGGACACAGTCGTGCTCGCAGACCTCTTCGGGGGAACCCCGAGCCGAGCCGCACTAATGCTTCTCCAAGAGGGTAAGGTAAAGGCTGTATTAACAGGCTTTAACATGGCAATGATGATAGAGATTCTATCAAGCGATGCTAAAACTACTGAAGAACTTATTCAAAACGCGAGGAGAGCAGGCCGTGATGGCGTTAGAGCCTTTGTAGGCACAGATTTACGTGAACTTATTGACACCCAGGAAACCCAAGAAAAATCTTTTATCCAGCAGTTGTTAAGAAGAGTAAAAAGTTAATGGTAGGGGGTCAAGGTGGGCTATCAGCAAAACATATTCATCAGGATTGATGACCGCTTCATACATGGACAAGTTACGGCTGCCTGGACAAAACGGTTCGGCGCGACTTCAATATGGGTCGTCAACGATAAGATAGCCTCGAACCCGGCACTTAAACAGCTGCAGTTAATGCTTGCTCCCCCAGGGGTATCGGTTCAGGTTCTTAAGGTAGAAGAGGCATCCGAAAAGGCAAAAAAGCTCAACAATAACGAGAAAGTTCTTATGCTCTTCGAGAACCCCGTGGATGTTGCCAGCTTTCTAGAAAAGTCGGGTATAAAAGTCGAATACGTTCTTCTAGGCCAGATGGGTTATAGGGCCGGGAGAGTAAAAATTGAAAAGACATTCGACATAGGTCCCGAGGACCATAAGGCTCTGCTGAGAATACTTGATATGGGCATAAAATTATACTACCAGCAACTCCCGGATTTTCCGCCCAAGCCCATAGACATGGAGCAGAAAATTAGAAGCCTTAAGTTTTAGGGGATTTGTTTGAAAATAAGGGTCGGGATTATAGGATCTGGCTGGTCTGCAAACGCGTTAGCATGGGCGTTTAATGCGGTTAGATTCAGTGTAAGAGAGGAGAAGTTCCCTAAAATAGAGCTAGTCCGTGCTATGAGTAGAACAGCCAGGAAAGTCGAGGCCTTTGCGCGAGAGTACGGCTTTAAGGAGTGGACAACCAGCGAGACCGATTTCTTTAAGGGAGATTTAGACTTGATTGCTATAAGTACGCCTAATAACACCCACGCCTTATACTCTATTAAGGCAATGGAGTCTGGAGCCGATATTATTATAGAAAAACCTTTCACCGTCTCGCTATCAGAGGCGAAAGACGTTGTTTCGAGAGCCGAAAAGCTGGGGAGAAAAGGGGCTATATGTCTAGTCTCGAGGCTTATTCCGGCTTCCGTGATTGCTCGCGACATGATTTCAAGAGGTGAGCTGGGAGAAATAAGAGAGTTCAGGGCAGTTATAGCCCATGCAAAGCACGCCTACGAGGACACACCGTTCGAGTGGCGTATGAGTAAACAGGTTGCGGGTGGAGGGGTATTCGCGGATCTCGGCGTCCATGCTTTAGACCTCGCTGAGAGTATAACTTCCCGCAGGATAAAGAGGATTTTGGGACGAACATACACTGTTATTGTGGAGCGAAAGGATCCTGTAACAAGGCAGATCGTAAAGGTTGATACTGAGGATGTTGGCTTCGCTTTATTCGAGTACGAAAACGGAGCTCCTGGAATAGTGGAGGCTTCCAAGTTATCTCCTGGATTTGAGGAGCAGATGCGGGTCGAGATCCACGGATCAAGAGGAGGTGTACGGTTCACGCTAACAGAGCCACACACAGTATACCTGTTTAAGAGGGAGACTCAGAGGATTGAGAAGATAGTCAAGGGATTCGAGGAGATATATCCATGGCTCAACTGGCCGGCACCTAAAAGCTTTGAGGGATGGGTGTACTCTTACCTTGTTCTTGTGAAAAATTTTGTGGACAATATTGCTGGGTTAAACGAGAGCCCCTATCCAAACCTCAAAGATGGTCTACGAAGCCAGGAACTTCTAAGCAGTTTTTACGAATCTGCTGCTAGCGGGAAACCCATAGAAGCCATTCTTTAAATGTCTCTACTTACAACATAACTTGTAAAGCCGAACAGACTCAACTTAATTAGTTATCCTTCAAAGATCTATCATTGATCATAGCTTGTATTTGACCTCGTATCCTGACCTTATCCTGTTTAGAGACAAGCTCGAAAATATACTCATAGCTTTTAGTTGCTTCTGGAGCTAGATACGCGTAGTAACCGTTTGCGTAGGAGACGATAAGTGTTGGTAAAGAGGTGCTAGCACGTGCTTCAAACAAGCCTGAAGAAACCTCGAAAGGCAGCCAGATGCTATGCAATATTCCCTTAAGTGTCAATCTTACGATTATTGCCTGGACATTCCTTGGCCAAGCCTTTAAACCGGAAAGCTTTTCTAAGAGCTCTTTTCCTTCCATTGCGGCTTCAGACCTACGATCCGTTTTCTCTCTACCTACTTCAGAAAAGAATGAAACTTCGCTAAGCTTCTCAGATGGATGTTTAAGCCTAAGATCCACCTGGTGCTGTTCGACTGAGATGTCTTCAGCTCGTGCTTCTTTAGTGGTAAATATGGGTGCAGAGCCAATGGTTTGTCTTGCAAGTAGGACTCCCAAACGTTGAGCCTCCGAAAAATTCTGTCCTTTGCGGACGAACCTTGTTGAAACGTTACCCGCCTCTCCATTTACAAAGAGACATGTCTTAACGCCGAGTTTTTCCTCGATATAATCTGTAGCATACCCGACTAAATCCCGCGAGATGAGGAGATTCTCGGGTCCAAGTACAGTGGGATGGACACCAAAGTGGAGTAGACCACACTTATCTCCGTTTCTTGAAGAAAAAACTAGAAGCGTAGACTTATCGTTTATCTCACGTGCAGGATCATCCCTGTCGGTAGCTACACCCTTCACCTTTGCTGTATAGAGGCTTACACTGGCTTGAGAAAGTTTTTCCTCGGCCTCTAGGACAGCATGTTCGAGGGAATCTAAGACATAGTCGAAGTAAAGTTTGTCAAACACCTCGTCTCCAAAGGTCAGTAAAGGTGATTTAAACAATGAGGCTGGAGCTGAGTGAGTATGAGTTCCAACCGCTATAAACACTTCCCGGCTACTCGCCACCCTCGATTTTGCCGAAGCATACAAATTCTCATCAACTCCCAGTAGGTCAAAACTAGTTATCAGGACTCGAAGCCCTCCAGATTCCAGTAATAACACCTTGACAAATATGTCATCATGTACTCCCTGCGAGGGCTCCTTCCTCCTAATGTACCCG
>NZ_JBMFLX010000092.1:0-5305 GCF_049970975.1 Infirmifilum sp.
ACAGGGCGCCGGCCTCCGGAGCCGGAGGACCCGGGTTCAAATCCCGGCGGGCCCGTGGCCATTTACACAACTAATTTTAAATAATCAATAACAGTACCCGATCTCGTTGATTGACCAGATACTCAAGCTTGAACACATAATACTATGAGACATTGCTTATAACTTAGTTGGACTTGAAATTATAACGGAAAGGAAGTTCGAGATTTCTACAGGGACTCGCATGTTATCTTACCCTACAATTTTACCGATTTTTGTTTATGATCATTGTGTCAATTTCGGGCGAGTAAGTCCTTGTTGTCAAGCCGAGACTATTAGCGACGCCAATGAGGCTCAGACCTGTGTAGTGGATGTGGCTTCAATAATCCTAACTCCGGGCTTTGCACGAGGGTTGTTTAATAACATGAACCAGGCGATTCTATCCTTGATTCCGATTGAAGGAGTGGTACTACTCCAGCTTGGCACAAACCTAGCACTCTCTTGCTCAAACCCCCAAGCTTTACCAGGAGTGTCAGTGTATCTCAGCAACCAGGTCTAGAACCAACTTGTAAACTCCGGTATCGCCACCCCCAATATTATGCTGCGTAGAAGTCTAGCGCGTCGAGGGGGCAGGCCCGTCCACTAGGATGAAGCGGGTGTTGAGAGGCTATGAAGGTAGAAGTGCTTAGTAGCTTCCGACGAACCCGCGACGAGCAAGTGAGTGCGGGGGGAGCCCGTGCTCGAAACCCTTACAACAACTCAAGTAACCGGGAAAACCTAAATCACGGGCACAGGCAACCACCACAAAGCGGCGTACAAGGCGCCGTCTAAAGCTTTAAAGCTCTCGCTCACCTTAAGAGGAGCCCTTCAAGTCGAGAGAACATCCTTAATGTACGGGAGTGCCTGCTCGAAGTCTACGAGCCTACCCTTTCAGCTCAATAAGCCTCGCTTCCGGCAACACTCTGGTTTAAGTAAATGATTTTGGAGTACGTAATCCAATATATGCTTGAAATAGTTACTGGTAAGGTTTTTCAAGAGGTAGATTCAGATCCAAAGCCTAGACTCAAGGGGTTTGTATGGAGTATTTTGTGGGAGTAGATCTTGGCACTTCTTCCGTGAAATTTGTAGTCTTAGACGATTCATTAACCGAGGTCTACGTTACTACACGTGAACTAAAAGCGGAGTTTGCCAGTAACGGAAGCGTGTTCTACAACCCTGAAGAAGCGCTAAGGATCGTGGAGAGAGAGCTAAGCGAATTAGCGAGCAGGTTTAACGGGGTTATATATGTAGGTTTCAGTGGACACTCTCCATCACTTATAGTCATGGATGAGCAAGGGAGGAGTCTCGAGTCCATCATATGGCTAGATACAAGAGCTAGAGTCGTCATAGGCGAGGTGGCAGGGTTAATGAAAGAGAGAGAGTGGTATTACAAAACAGGTTTACGCTTATCCCCGATTTTCTTCCCGGCTAAAATAGCTTGGGTTAAACGCTTCAAGCCAGATGTTTTTAGAAAAGCTAGGTGGTTCGTCCAGTTTAAAGACTACATAGTCTACAACCTAACTAAGCAGACGTATACAGATTTCTCAAGTGCGTCGGAAACGCAGTTGTTAAATATAAAAGGCTTCTACGACGAGGAGATCTTGAGCCTGCTCGGAATAGACGAGACAAAGCTATTCAAACCTGTCGAATCCCACACTGTTTTACAACACTGGTCGAACCCGCGTATCAGAGTAGTGTTGGGAGGCGTAGACTCGGTTGTAGCAGCTCTAGGCGGAGGTGTAGTTGAAAGCGATACAGCTTCGTTGTCAGCAGGCTCTTCAGCCTGCGTGGACATTCCCGTGGATAAGCCTATTCTAGACTACGAGAAGGGGTTTGAGACATACCGCCACGTTGTACCTGGCTTATTCGTTTTAGAAGCCTCCCTTCCATCAGCTGGTTTAACGGTAGACAAAGTACTCGAATTAACTGGCTTAGATAGGAGTGCTGAAAACGAGATAAGCTTAGAGGAGCCCTCGGGCCTCGTGCTAATACCTTACTTAAGCGGCTCACGCAGCCCCGAATGGAATTCGCTAGCGAGAGGGTTAGTGTATGGTTTATCTCTGTGGACAAAACCTGTTGAGCTAGTTAAAGCGGCTTACGAGGGTGTAGGATTCTGGGTCAGGGAGATTATTGAACTAGCTAGTGAACTAGGATTAAAGACGAGAGAAGTAGTTGTGTCGGGTGGTTTGTCGTCATCTAACGTATTTAATACTATAGTCTCAAACATACTGGGTTTAGTGGTTAAGAAGCCGCGTATTAAAGACCTATCACCGTACGGTGCAGCATTACTAGCTGCGATAGGGGCTGGGAGAATAAAGTTCGGCGACTTGAGGAAACTTATTGAAATCGAACATATTTATAAGCCGAGATCCGAGTTGAGAGAAGCCTACAATACTCTGTTTAAAATGTACAAAAAAATAAAAAACATGTACAACGCTATATATACTATGTAAAAAATTAGAGGACTGTACAATAGGGTTAGTAATTGAGTAGTTCTAAGAGAATAAAGGACTTAATGCTCGAAGCAGAGTTTTACTGTAGAGTTAATTCAGCTTGTAGAGTAATGAAGCTCAAGGATCTAGCTAATAATCTCGACATAGACTTAACCACATTGAGTAAGTACGTGAATATGCATATTAAGCCTAGTAGGCCAACCATGAAAGAGCTTAGCGAGAAGCTCGGAGAGATTGATTATAAAAGTGTAATGAGAGATTGTTTGATTCAACGACCATACCCGTTTCCCGAGACGAATAACCTACTGTTCAAATGTCCGGAGTTACTTGATTGCGTTGTCTACGAGTTTCTGAGAGAGTTCGGCACTCTTAGTTACGACTACATTCTAACGATCGAGGGCGGGGGGCTAGCGTTAGCCCAAGCTATTGCCTCGCGCCTTAGATCACCGGTTGTATATGGTTTAAGAGATATAATTACAAGGGGTGGACATAGCGTGCCCTACAAGTACATGCCTGCCTATGCCTGGGGGCCTAGGATTAAGAGGTACATCACCTTGCCTCTTGGAAGAGAGTTGAGGAATAAGAAAGTTGTAGTCGTTGACGATATCGCGTGGACTGGAGCCACGGTTATGACTTTAACCGAGTACGCAGCTCGTAAAAGATGCGATGTTCTAGGCGTGTTTTTGTTGGCTACCTTCGAAGACGTCTACGAGAAACTAGTTGAGAGACTAAAGAGCAGACTTCACGTTGTCTTAATACTACCTGATGAAGTGAAGAAGAGTGTTATAGGAGAGTTTGTGTAGTTTCTTTGTATTCTCCAAAAACAATATCGGCTCTCATATTTCTTGGTACTAATACTTGATTGAAGTGTACTATAATAGTGGTGTGGGAGTTGACTAAGATCATTGAAACCATCGAGTCGAAGCTTAAGATGATACCCGATCCTCAGAGGATTCTCGAGAACGCCGTGAAATGGGGTTTCGGTCCTAGGTCATTAGAGCTATTAAAGAGGGCTCTAGAGGTCGAGTCTCTCGGCGCTATGCCTTTCGGCATGTACGACGCGCCGCCCGTTGTCGAGGAAGCCGTGGACGATGCCATTATAATAGACGCTGATGGGCGGCGCTATATTGACATGATGGCCGGTTTTGCCGTGAGTAATGTTGGTCACCATAGGAAGGAGGTTTTGGCAGCTATCATAGAGCAATTCAACAAGCTAGTGCAGTATGCTGAGATGTTGAGTGAAGTGAGAATTAAGCTAGGTGAGAAGCTCGTTGAGATAACTCCGGGCTCTTTCAGGAAGAAAGTGTTTTACGGTCTAACAGGCTCCGACGCGAACGAGATTGCTATTAAGCTAGCCAGGTACTATACCGGGAGACCAATTATTGTTACACAATGGGGTGACTACCATGGAAGGACTATTGGGACGGTGCCCTTCACCACGAGTTTCTCAACGTGGTCTCAGAACTACCCCTTGATGGGCGCCGATATAAACGTTGTTAGAATACCATTCCCCTACTGTTACAGGTGTCCCTGTAATCCTAAGGCTGAAACATGCGAGGAATGCGCCGAAGACTGCCTATACATTGTTGAATACATGTTCACTCACACTTACTACGGTCTAAGAGACCCGTTCAGTAAGTCGAGTAATGTAGCAGGCTTCCTCATAGAGCCCTACCAGAGCGCGGCGGGCTACATGATACCCCCGGACAACTGGTTACCGGGCTTGTACAAGCTGGCTAGAGAATACGACGCTGTCTTCATAGTAGACGAGATTCAGACCGGCTGGGCTAGGACAGGCAAGATGTGGGCTGTAGAACACTACCCTGGCGTCGAACCCGACATAGTGTTGGTTGCTAAGTCTATAGCAAATGGCCTACCCTTCTCAGCTGTAATAGGAAGGGCTGAGATAATGGATAGCTGGGGACCAGGTGCTCACTCGAGCACTTTCGCGGGTTACATGCTCGGTTGCGCGGCAGCGCTTAAGACTATAGAGATCATAGAGAAGGAGAACCTGGCATACCAGGCTAAGGTCAAGGGGGAGAAGTTCTTGAAGGGGTTGCAGGACTTGATGCAGGAGCATCCTATACTAGGCTACGTTGAGGGAAAGGGCTTGTACATAGGCGTCGAATTCGTGAAAGACAGGCAAAGCAAGAAACCTGCAGCCGAAGAGACAAAGTGGATGGTTATGAGATTGCTCCAGAAGGGGGTGTTAGTCAAGAGAGCCGGTTACCTCGGGAATAGGTTTGCCCTGTCACCACCATTAATAATAAGCGAGGAGACGCTGAATAAAGCACTAGAGATTTTCGATGAGGTATTCCGCGAGGCAGAAGAGAAATTTAATATAAGGTGAGTGTTTGCCCCAAATCAAGATACTTTACGCCTCCGACTTCCACGGCTCCACAATAGTGTTCAGAAAATTCGTTAACGCAGGCCTAATGTATAAAGTCGACTACTTAATCTATGGTGGGGACATAAGCGGCAAATACTTTGTCCCAATACTGAGGAAGAGGGATTCTTTCGAGGTCTACTACCTGGGTAAGAGGCAGGTGATGAAGGAAAACGAGGTGCTGAAATTCGTCGAGAAAATCGAGAACAGTGGTGGTTACACGGTGATTGCTGACGAGGAAGAGTATGAGAAGATGAGCTCTGACCCGTCTTACTCAGAATGGGTTTTCAAGAAGTTGATGGAGGACAGGTTAAGAAGCTGGCTGATGTTCGCAGAGGATAAACTTAGAAACAAGAATATTCAACTCCTCCTCCAGCTGGGTAACGACGACGAGGAGTTCTTAGCCAACGTGATAAAGGAGCGTGAATCAAGCAATATCAAGTACGTGGAG
>NZ_JBMFLX010000093.1:0-3047 GCF_049970975.1 Infirmifilum sp.
AAAACCCAATTGTTAAAGCTCTTGCAACGGCCGTCGAAGAGTTCAAGTCCTATACATACAATGTGACCGGAAGCGAACCAAAACTCATCTGGCCGACGTAGGACAGGTGGGTAGCATGAGGAGGCCTCATACTCGGGAACCTATACGCGGGCCGAAGGAGGAGAAGAGTGGTGGTCTAATAGACTGCGTAGAGAAATCGCTGGGGGACCTGTCTAACAAAAACGTGATTAGCGCGTTAAACTTGGCTTTCGTGGATTGCTACCTCGGGAGGACGGATGTTACTGCCGCCGACTACATGCCCATGTTCTCGAGACATGCCACAGTAAAACTCTATGAAGCACTTGATTGTAGAAAAATAGTAGACAGGGTTAATGGCTACGTTAAAAGTCTCTACGAAGAGGTCTCCAAGCTCTTCGACGCGTCCTTCTTGGTAGAGGCTAAGCTGGAAAGCAGGCTGACTATATGGGTCAGCACTCCAACGCTACCGCTCGAGGTCAATATCAGCTGGGACCCGGTACTCAACGTGCCTTTTATACCCTCCAGTAGTCTCAAGGGCGCTGTGAGGGCCTACATAGAGTCCTACAGTGGTAGTAACCAGGCGATTTTATCGCTAAAGGAGAAAGCAGATGTTTTATTCGGATCCGACAGAGGGGGCTTGGGTCTCGTGCACTTCTTTGACGGCTATCCTATCGGGTGTGGCGAAGGTGGCAAGCTGCTCGAGCCCGACGTAATCACACCTCACTACAGCGAGGTCAAAGGCTCCATTGACGAGGCGAGCGCTAGACCTGTTCCTATAGTCTTTCCAACTATTGCGAGAGGCGTAAAGTTCGGAGTGATCGTAGGCATCGATTACTGTGACGAGTCAGGTAGCATGAGACTAAGTAATGATGATCTCGTAAACTTGCTGGAAGCTCTAAAGGGGGCTATGAGCGCCGGTATCGGGGCGAAAACGAGCGTTGGCTACGGGAGGTTGACTGCAACGCCTCATAAACTAGAACCAAAGAACACGGGGTGCGGGGCTGGCCGAGAGGCTACAAAGTGAGGGGACGCGTATGAGTGGGGAGTTACAGTCTCAGCTCGCGCTTATCAAGGTCCACGCCCTGACTCACGACCCGCCGCATAAGTCATTCCTCATAAAGAAATACGGCCGGAAATACCACGAACAGCACAAATTAGAGGCATCGCGTTTCAGGCAGGCCGTTTTCGAGAACTACCGCCTGTCGCAGGGGCTAGGAGAGGATTTGAGGAGTCTAGTCGATGAGGCCGATAGGCTAGCGTCTTCCTTCGATAGGTGGATCTTGAACATCTCACGCTGGCCGAGGTCGACATACCTTAGCTACGACCGCTTACACAATGTGTTCAACCCCGAGGTCGTCGAGGAGCTCGGCGGGCTAGACGAAAACAAGATCGATGAAGTCGTAAGAGACCTAAGAAACGCGGTTACCGCGGCTTACAAGGCAGGAAACAGCGAGATGTTCGCTTACAACACGTTTTTCGCACTGTTTGAGGCGTATTGGTACTACCATGGACTACCACCCTCGCTGGCCGACACGAGGGTTCCAACCCACACGGTCTTCGACCACTTGTACGCCACAGCGACCGTATCGAACCTCTTCGTCGAAAAAGGTAGTGTGGGCCTAAAGAAAAGTAGCCGTCCGACAGGGTACTTCGTGGTGGTAGACGTGCCCGGAGTACAGTCCTTCATAAACGCTAGTAGAAAGGCGGGCGACTTCTGGGCTTCGAGCTGGATTTTATCTAACATGGTGTGGTCCGTCATAGAACACTTTGCTCTCAGGTACGGCTTCGACATCGTGGTGTCTCCGTCGCCTAGGCTGAACCCGTACACTCTAAGATCCATAGTGAACGCATCAATATACGGTTTTGGCGACCCCTCTTTCAGGCTCGTCTTCGAGCGGGAGACGGAAGGAGAGCTCTACAAGATTGCCGCTGTCGTTTACACGAGTGTCTTCGGCGTAGACTTGAAAGAGGCTTGGCTACAACCCATAGTACCGGCAACGGCGCTATTCGTTGTTCCTCGAATAGACCACGAGACCCCGAGCAAGCTGGTCAGCGAAGTCGTGAAGGTGTACAATGAGTCGTGGCGTAAGCTGGTGGAGCAGGTGGAGAGCGGTCTGGATAGGAGCGATCAAATATCGGCGAGGTATTGGAAAAACAAGCTCTTCGAGGGCAACATAAAGAACATCATAATGAGCCCTCCCAAGACGCCGTTTGTGGCCGTGGTAGACGTCGGCGAGGCATACGAGAAGGTGGTTGACTGCCTGAGAAACTTGAGTTCATGTAGCGAGATCGGCTTGCGCGTAAAAAGTGAAATTAAGGCGATCCTCGAGGAGAGACGTATAGATGTCGAGGAACTAGCAAAATCACTGCTCTGGCACGTCCTCGTCAACTCGTGGAAGCACCTACTGCGGGTGGGGGCGGGCGAGGTGGCGGTATCGGTTCCGAGGCCCCTCTGGGAGTACGACTCCTCAAGCAAGGCGCTAAAGCCGCTTGGAGACTACTGCGACTACGTCAACTGCACACTGTGTGGCGACGAGCCGGCCGTTATAAAGGTAACAAAGAGCGTCAAGGACGGCGAGGTCGTCTTCAGCGAGGAGTTCGTGAACGAGGTGAGAAAAGTGCTTGAAACGAGCGGGGAGGTTAAAGACGTTAAACTAGAGGAAGAGCTATCAAAAGTCGTTAAGCCCGGTGAAGCTTTGGGACCGTACTGTGCCTTCAAACGCGTTTTGTACATGACTTTGAGCGGAAAGCTGGGGATAGTGTCGACAGACGATGTCGCTCTAGCGTTTCTGACAAACTCGCTAAACAAGTTAAGCAGGGATGTCAAGGAGTCCTTCTACGAGAAAGTGGTCAGCGAGGCATCGAAGCTCGGGGTAAAGCTTGGCGTGAAAGACCTCGAGGACCTCTTCGGTGAAAATAAGAGGGACAGAGACCTTTACTTCAAGGCCCGTGAATTGAATGTACCCGAAGAAAAGTTTACATCAGCTCTCTCCGAGGCTATGAAGAGGGCTTGTCGAGACACGGTTAAG
>NZ_JBMFLX010000093.1:3147-5225 GCF_049970975.1 Infirmifilum sp.
GGAAGCACCGGACAAGGTCTGCGACGTCATCGCTCTGAAGACGAAGTTCGCCATTATTAGAGGAGACGCGGACGACGTGGGCAAGATCTTGCGGGGGGAGAAAGGTAGGAGCCTGAACGAGGTTGCGAAGGTTCTTCTAGATCACATAGTGAAGTGGGGTGAGTTCGAAGACAACAAAGAAGAGGCTTTGAACGCTCTAAAGGACGGCTACTCCGCCGCAGCCGAGCTCGCCGAGGCCCTCGGACTAAAGTCCCCGCCGATCTCCCCTGCCATAACGTCTTCTATCTCGCTGTCGCTCATGCTCACTTCACTGGAGGACTGGAGGATCCTACGGGAGCGCGGGGGCTTACTGATTTACAGCGGTGGAGACGACGTGATGGCCTTGGCTCCTGCCGAGAACGCTATTGACGTGGCTATAGAGCTTAGGGAGGCCTTCTACAAAGCCGGCTTTAAGAAGGTGAAGGGTAGACCGGTCATTTCGGAGATACCTACGGGCAGGAGCTTCTCGATCAGGTTCGTTTCCCTACTCGACGTGCTGTCCGAGGAGTCCAAGGTGGCGCAAGAGCTACTCGAGGAAAAGGCGAAGAAGGCTAAGTGGGTCAAAGACGACACCTTGCTCTCAGAGAAAGACTCGCTAGTAGTATCAAGTAGTAGAGGCGGTTCGATAAGCGTCTTCAGCTTGAAACCGGTCTCCGAGGAGCGATGCGAGCTAAAGGGCCTGCTCGACGCGCTCAAGGCGGCGCAGCCGCTGCTACTGACGTTTATTTCCTCCAACCTGCCGGAGGACTTCGAGGACTTCAAAGACGACGCCTTAATGGAGAACAACCGTGCCTTGAAGAAGGTGCTGGAGTACGTGATCTCGAGGAACATACAGCTTGCCAAGCAAGGCAGCAGTGTAAAGCCCGAGCTCGCGAAGTGGCTCGCCGAGAGGCTGGCTACCGGCGCCTGGCTGCGGATCTACGACGTAAAAGAGCACCCGGTGGAGGTGTTCCTAGACTTGCTCAGAACGCTGAGGTGGGTGTTCTGAGCATGATCGTGGCCTTCCGCGTCATAAATAGACCGGTCTTCGCTAAAACGCACGTCGGCGGGGTGCAGCTACATTCCAAGCCCTCTAACACGCCGATCCCGCTACCGACCACCGTTGCGGGGGCCTTGGGCGCCCTACTGGGTGTGCGGCTCAAGACCGGTTCCGCTACAGACCCGTGTAGCAAGCTGATGGGGCTGGAGGATCTGAACGAGCTTTACAGCGAGCTTAAGGAGAAGTTGAAGTGTGGAGACCCATGTATTAAAGGACCGTTGACGTAC
Source organism: Infirmifilum sp. (assembly GCF_049970975.1). Classification (NCBI taxonomy): domain Archaea; kingdom Thermoproteati; phylum Thermoproteota; class Thermoprotei; order Thermofilales; family Thermofilaceae; genus Infirmifilum; species Infirmifilum sp. The sequence goes on from NZ_JBMFLX010000093.1 coordinate 4,453, forward strand.
TTCGAGAACAGGCCCTACTTAAACGTCGGAGAGCTGTTTGTGCCGGTTGCGGAGAGCGTCCTCGAGAGCCTACGCGACCTGCACTCGCTTCCCGAGGAGAAAAGGGGCGAGTACGTTAGACACACAACGCTGAGGAGAGTAGGCGTAGCCCTCGAGAGGAGGGACGCAGCTACGCCCAAGGTAGTTAAGACGGGCTACTTCTACACAGCACCCGCCTCGCTTTACGTCCGTGAAGCAGGTGGAACGCCTGTCCAACCGGTCTTCAAGTACGTTCTAGAAGGGTCGATTGACAGGTGCGGGGAGGTGGTGAGGTTCGGCGGCGAGGGCACGCTAGCCGAGGTCTACTGCGAGAGCGGCGCGGGGGACGTCTTCAAGTACGTTACGAGCCCGCTCGAGCAGCTGGACAGAGGCACTTACGTAGCTCTAACGCCGATACCCGCCATCCCCACCCCGTGCGGGCAGAGCGGTGGAGGTCCTGGGGGCGCTTTCAACGTTGAGGAAGTGGCCGGTGTCTGTTTCGAGACCCCATTCGGGCTCGGCGAGATCGTCGGTCTTCCCGGTAGTCTAAAGGACGGCGTAGTAGCAAAGCCGCCGAAGATCAGGGTCGAGAGGCTTGGGCTGGGCTACTCGGAGTCGCTGAACATGAGGAGGCCGCAGATACTCGTCTTCCCGCAGGGCACCATAGTGCAGATCAGAGACGCCGCTCCGAGGAGCTTCAGCGACTTGATGAGGGTGCTGCTGGGGATAGGGTTTGCGAGCCTGCTCAAGCTGCC
>NZ_JBMFLX010000094.1:0-5065 GCF_049970975.1 Infirmifilum sp.
GCCTGTACGAGGTGTGGGCTCCCTGCGACGGCACCACATGGGTGAGGCCGCAGTATCCAACACCGTAGTACTTCAAATACATCGAGTAACCCTCCCGCAGAACAAAGCCCAGTCCGTGGTGAAGCTGGATTCGGTATCAAAAGAATTTTTAGGCAATCCGCTTTCTAAACAATATCGAGGAACTCTATCTTAGCCCTCTACTTACATGAACATGGGTAAATACGCTTGTCTCCTGTGAGCTACATAATGTTAAAAACGTGTGAGGGGTTTCAGGCGCGGCGGAAGAACTCGTCGAGTCTCCTAACGGGGGCACTAGACGCGCCTCTCACAGCCCTCTTCTTGGCTTTTCTAAAGGCTTGCTCCTCAGACCCTTTGAGGGCGTCGACCCTAGTCTCTCCGGCCCTCGACAGCTTCCCGACCATAGTCCTAGTGAGTATGGGTGTGAACTCCATACAATCCGCTATAAAATTTGGTAGAGGGGCTTAATAGACCATACGCTTAAATTCCGAAGGCAGATTCTTCCCTCTCAGACAGGAGAACATGTATAGAAACAACCAAGGAGACTCTTGGGAGAACAAGCCGACGCGTTTACTTGGGAGGTGCCAGGCTGTGGTTTAAGTAGGTATTACCGTACACAGATTAATAGGAGTTACCGGGACAGCTGCGCTAGAGGGGTTGTCTGGTGCTCGATTTGTCTAGGTACACTTCTCCGGGCGAGGCTTATAGACTGCTTGTAGAGTCCCTTTCTGTCATTCTCGAGGTTCACGGGGACGTCCGCGTCCTCGAAGAATTGGGGGTCAAGGCGCTGGTCGACCTCGATAAAGCCGTGAGAGACGCCGCGGCCTTGAAAGGGGGTAGCACGCCCCGCGGGCTGTACGAGGTCTCCAACCTCATAGAGGAGCGCAGGAGGAAGGTTCTGGCCGCCTACTACACGGACCCCCTCGGTGTCAAGGTCATATCCGCCCTCGCCAAGTCCTACGCCCTGGACTCGGGCTTCGAGGACGTGGTGGTAGCCGACCCCTTCATGGGCTCCGGGGTTCTGCTGGCAGGGTTCATCAAGGAGTTCGGGTGCGAGAAGGTGGGGAGGGTCATAGGCTTCGAGAAAGACCCGCTTGCCTGCCTCGTCGGCTACGCCGCGCTCCTGAGGCTGTGCGGGAGGGGTAAAGTCGAGGTCAAGTGCGGGGACACGTTCGAGATCGTCAGGCTCCAGCCCACCCTAGCCGGCTCCACAGCGAGCTACAAGTCCTGCGCCCACCTCATCCTGACCAACCCGCCGTTCACGAGGTGGGAGCTACTGGACAGCAAGTACAGGAGGATGCTGGAGAGCAGGTTTACAGCGACGCACTACTCCAAGTACATAGCGAGGAGGCAGCTAAACCTCCAGACGCTGTCCCTGTTCACAGCCGACCACATGCTGAGGGAAGGGGGGCTGCTAACCGCCGTCCTCCCAGCCTCCACGTTCTACACTATATACGGCGAGGGCGTCAAGAAGCTCTTGAGAGAGAACTACCGCATACTAGCGCTGATCCAGAAGAGGGGCGAGTCCTCCTTCTCCCTGGGCAGCGGCTTCAAGGAGGTAGTACTCGTAGCCTCGAAGTCCAAGGAGGGGAGGGGCGAGACGGCGTTCGTAACCCTCGACAGCGGTCTCGAGCCCAGCCTAGCGTACTCCTCGGGCTGGGTGAGGGCCCCCGGGGCCGAGTACGTAGACCTCCACAGCGTACCGCCCATACTCGACTTCAACTGGCTCTCCCTGTTCAACCTAGGGGCTCTAAGACCGCTCGTCAGCGCGCTCTCCACCCTGACCTCGGCGGGGAGGTTGCTCCCCCTGGCTGAGGCCATTGGAGAAGACGGCGTTATCAGGGGCGTGGAGATGTACGGGCCGGACTTCTTCCTAGTGCCCAACAAGTACTGGAGGGTCGCCGGGGTCAGCGGCGACTCCATAGCGATAAGCGGCGGCGGGGAGGTTCTAGAGCTACCTAGAGAGTACGCGGTTAAAAGCCTCAGAAAGCCAGGGCTGTACACCGACAGGATCCTCGTGGACCCCGACCACTACCTCGTCAGCATACCCCCGGTGAGCTTAGAGGAGCTCCCGAGCGGCGTGAGGAGGTACGTGGCGTGGGGTCTGAAGAGCGGCGCGGCCGCCGCGGCGGTCAGGGCCTTCGGGGAGAAGTGGTACAGCCACGTGTACAGGCAGATAGAGAGCAAGAAGCCGTTCGCGAAGCTGTTCCTCCCCGACAAAGTCGACGCGAGGTTCAGGAACAGGGGCGTCTTCGCGGTGGCGTCCGAAGCCCCCGCCTCCGCGACCAAGGACTTCTACCTAGTACTCGACGAGCCGTGCTCGCCGCTACTGACGCTCTGGTTCAACAGCAGCCTCTTCATATCGCTACTACTCTACGCCGGGAGGGCGATAAGCGAGTCGTGGACGAGGTTCCTCGAGGAGGACTACCTGAGGCTCCCCGCCCCGAGCCCGGGCACGTGTAGAGAGTACAGGGAGGAGTCCGAGAAGTTGATCAGGGAGATCTCCGCCGCGAGACTGCCCCCGCTACCACAACAGCTGGACGACCCCAGGAGGCGCAGGCTCGACGAGTTCATACTCGACGCGCTGGGGGTTCAAGGCGTAGGCGTAGACTACCTACACGAGCTACTAGCCAAGCCGCTGAGGGAGCACGCGATACGCGGCAAGCAAGGGGGGTAGCTCATGGCAAAGCCGGCTAGGAGGGGCGCAGAAATAGAGAATAGGGTGATAACTCACATAAATGAAAATACAGGCATAGGTGCAAAAATAGTAAGTTATCTAAAACAACTTACGGGGAGAGATCTCACTAGCTGTAGAGCACAGAAAACAGGCAAGTCTGAGAGGAAAGCCGATATTAAAGTAAAATGTAACAATGCTACCCTGTACATCTCAGTCAAATCGTACGAACCTAAAGCCGACTATAATCACGTAGAGAGAGGCTATGTAGACGATTATAGGTATAAATGGAACCTGCCGGAATCTGTCTATAAGGCACTGAAGTTATTTGTAGGGGAAGTAGACGAGAAAGGTAATCCTCTGCCGAGGAAACAGTTCGTGAATAAAGCTAAGGAAATTTCTAGTAATGTAAACCTCATCATAAACGAGCTTAATGAAAGGGCCAGACAGGGTCTAATAGATGAAAATGAAAAACGAGAACTAATGAAAGAAATTGAGAAGAAAGGGGTAACCCCAGGATTGATCGGTAAAATGAGAAGATTGACCTTTAACCAAATCAATCACATAGACGAGCAATTAGTTCGAGACGTTCTAAACTTCTTTAAACAAAATAAGAAATTCGTCGTGAAAAATATACTTGTTGGCGACTTAAACGAAGATTGCCTATTTTTCTTAGTAGTGAAAATTGAAAGAAACATGTGCTGCTATTATATTGCGAGAGCAAGCAGAGTAATCGAAATATATTCTCAGGGAGAGGTTACAATATCAAAGGAGGGAAACTTACTTATTGGAAAAGTCGAGTTACAAAGGAAAGGAGGCAACAGATGGACTAAAGAAAGAAAGTGGTGGGACGAAGCAGCAAACCAGATACAATTTAAAATATCTCCATCAGAGATAACCAGAGATTTTAACACAGTAATGATAGATTGTGAAATGTGCTATGAACATGAATAACTTATGAGACGTAATCCATATATTTCTACATGTTAACCTAGCTGAAAGGGGTTAAGGTAAACCGGGAGAGCTAAGTGTGACGAATAACGGGAACACGTGGGCAGGCTCTGAGGGGCATAAGGTGGTTTGCTTTCTTACCTATAGTACCTGGACGGCTCTCATATTATGCAGGTGACCAGGCTTAAGGGTTTCGGCGGTATGCGATTACACTATGATTAAAGGGTCTAAAGAGGCTTGGACGAAGGCGAGGTACGGGTGTAGCTACCATTTATTGTGGACTACCACAGCTTAGAGTATCTATAGTAGGTTGCCCGAAATGACCGTTGAGAGGTGTTCACCAGAGGTGTTACCCTGATGAAGATGATCATGTAGAAGAGGTGTCTAGAGCCGAGCTCGACCAACGTCTCGCTAGCTGGTCCAGCAATTATCTAACCATCCTAGTAGGGCAGGCGTGCCGAGCGTAGTACATCTGGTGTCTCTACTAGTTGAACTAGCTCGTCTTGATCATTGCCCACTTATAGCATGCATGGGTTACCTAATTAGGAACTTCTAATGCGTACACTATTACTTGGCCATTAAAGGGTTGTTTCGCCTTCGCTGGTAAAGCTTTTTTATGAACTTCTACAGGAATCTGCGTTGAGACGAAGGCCACCTAACACCTCACGAGGGTGGTTGATCATCTGAGAATTAGGGTAGTCTGACCTAGCTGTGGGCATGAGTTCTCCGCGAGCAGTCCGCTAGCAGTTCCGCGAACCGGCCAACATGCCAGCAAATCTAGGACATCGACTAGCGTGCTCAACCATTTTACGGCTACATGAACGGTCTTGGGGTGGTGCATCCTTGATAATAACATAGTGGTTTCGATCATCACCAAAATCATTAGGGTCGCTTGGAAAGAGGGCTCACCCTGAGGAGGCTCGGGGGGAGTTCTTTAGATAAGCCACCCAGATCTTGAGTCCCGAAAAGTTCCAAGTGAAGAACGCAGGAACATGAGTAGCCAAGTGTTAGCGACACCACCCTTCCACAGCAGGGTTGCCGTGGAGGAGTTCCGCAGCCCTGATTAGGTATGGTGTACTCAGGCTCGATAAACTCGCTACAGATGGTCACCGTGAAGTATACGCCAGCAGACTACGTGCTGAGGTTCGTGAGCGGGGCGCTGGCATTAGGGATTGTGAATAGGTTCAAGCCGGAGTATGAGGAGTGGCTTGAGTAGTTCAGGCCCGATAAGCTACAAACGGTCGACAAACCGACTAGTATAGCTGCCTGTGTCATTCAAGTTGATCTATGGGAGATTTTTAGTGAACGAGGAGTGGGCCTGCTTGGGCAGGCCCTGCGAGTATATTTGTGGGCGCGTGGCTACCACACGGATTCGTGGGGGCTGGAGGGCGGGCGACCACTAGCTACGCTCGTGAGGGGGCT
>NZ_JBMFLX010000095.1:0-5040 GCF_049970975.1 Infirmifilum sp.
GAAAAGATAAAAGCTCGCTTTGAGAAAACTTAAGATGTGGGACTTAGTCGTAGAAGCCTAATCCTGCTGGTAATCCTGATACTTATCCTAGCCTTTGCGACACGCGTATCCTTTTCAGCTCCTACTTATTCTTCCCAGAACTTTGACGTGTACGACAATGCTGGCGCTGGATCAGCATACGCACAGAGCGTTGCCAATGCATTTGAGGCTGCACGATCAGCTCTTGTCAACCGGGGAGTAGGGCTTTCGCCCCCTTGTAACGGTAACAAGTACGCTGTCTACATTCAGAGCCTTTCCGGTAGTGAGGCTGGACTTACCACATGGCAGTACTCTTACGACCCTAATACCGGGAAAATCCTGAGCACCTGTATAGTGAATATAAAGATAACCCCAGGTCTATCCCAGTCTATCCTAACACACACTGCTTACCACGAGATGAATCACGTAGCACAGCTAGCCTATGTACAGTACAAGAACGTACTGGAGAGTTATCCATGGTACGTAGAGGCCAGCGCTGAGGGGGTTGCCGGGGCGCTCTCGGGTATCTGCGGGTGGGAGCCTTCCTACTTCCTCCAGTACAACCTCTACACCACCAACCCCTACTCCTTCAGCAACGCTGCCCCGCAGAGCTACGCTTATGGAGCCTTCTACAACTGGGTCATCTCGTCGGGATATGCGGGTGCCGCTACCTCTTTCTCAGCATCGTTTTCAGGCAGCTCGGTCATCTCGGACTGGATAAACTCCGCCTACACGAGTTTTCTCCTTGCACTCGCTAAAGGTGTCCAAATATGCGGGACGACATACCGACCTAGCTACCAGCAGGTAACGCTGGCCCCCTCTGGCTGGAGCACGCAGTTCTCTCTCGACGGTTTGAGTGCTAAATACTTCACGATCAGCTTGCCCTCACCGGGCCTAGTCACTATCTCCACGACAGGGACTCTAAGGAGCAATCTAGCATTAAACCAGCCCTTCTACGTGTCAAACGGAAGCCTCATCTTGGCCCTGGTAAATCCTAGTCTCTCCCAGGCGAACTATCAAGTCTCAATAACATTCTCACCACCACTTACGGCAGAGATAAGGGATGGCGTCTTTAACCCCATAGATAGAAACCTCCAGCTTAGACTTTACGTAACTTATGCAGGCAAGCCCGTAGACGGTGCTGTACTAGTTAACGGGACGACGCTCACAGCCTCCTCGGGCTACGTGGACCTCACACTACAGGGCGTGAGCTGGGGCGTTTACCCCCTCAGCATAGAGTATTCTGGCGAGAAAACCACTATCACCGTTAGCGTTGAAAAGCCCTCCCTCCAACTCGTAACCCCGACCCCCCTCTACCTGTCTTCCAGTGCATATGGGAGCATAATCACGAGGGTGATTAACCCCAACAAGTTCAAAGTCTTAGCATCCTTGAAGGTTGTCGAGCCCAAGGTTGACAACCAGAGTATACTCGTGTACACCAACGTCCCCCAGAGCCTTACACTGCAGCCTGGAGCCACAGAGGTAAGGATAGAATTCAAGACTGTTGGATCTATTAGTAGAGCCTCTGGGAAAATTATACTCCAGCTAGACCCTGGCAATAATGTTGAGGCAAGCCTCCCTGTGGAGCCCGCCTCGCTTGCCGTGACCCTTGCCTCGTATAACTCCGAAAGCGACAAGACGATTGTCAGCGTAATTATACAGCCTCTATCATTACAGACACAGGTTCAGATCTCCGGCTTCTCGGGCAGTGTTGCCGTGCCGTACGCAACTTACTATGTTGGAGTTGTGACAGTAGACCTGCCCCGCTATACTGTAACTCTGACAGCCTCGCCGAAGATCGTGGCGCCCAGATGGTTACTCGCGAGCGTCAACGCCACGGTATTCACTTCGTCTTGTCCAGCTTATCGCGTGGAATACGAGGTGACCGTTAGAGTGAACTCCTCCATCATCGGAGTCTCCAAATTTCAATGCGGCAGCAAGCCTCAACTGTCCACTGATCTAAACTTCACCCTGAACCAGCTGAACGATATTATTCTCATAGCTAACGGCAACCCTTCCTGGAGCACGCGTGTCGCTGTAAAGCCACCGCGTATAGCCTGGAGGATCCTTGAGTGGAGGGTACTTGACAACGGGAGCCTGGTAAGACTGCTCGTCAATGTCTCAGGCCCCCACAAGTACCTAGTGCTGGGACATCAAGTCTACAACGGGAGCATAACACTTGAAACATTCCTGCCAGCCCCCGAGAAGCAACTCCGAGTAGACATAGGCTTCGAGACACTTCGGACCGTAATGCCTAACGTTACCTTGAGTCTGAGAACCCCTGAGGTCGCGATTTACCCGACAAGGGTTAAATCCACCCTTATAGTTAACACTAGTTCTTACCTTGACGCATTCTTAGAGGTACTACTGGACGGGACACAGGTAAAGAAGATTCGAATAACCGGATCAGGATCAATAATGAAAGAGCTTGAGCTAGAACCCGAGGCTCCTGGAGAGCATGCGGTCACTGTCGGCTCTTGGTTTGCCGAGGAGTCTAAAAAATTCTTCTATGTAAGAGTCGAGAAAATCACCGTGAATGCTCCTCCGCTAAGACTAATAGGCGCGAAAGCCGAGACAAAAATTATCATTAACTCTCATCCACCCTTGCCTCTACCCATAAACGTTTCACTGAAAGGCTGCGAGGAGAAAACCTTTCAACTCCATGGGAACTCTTCTCTAACCTTGAGCTTTGATAAAGTGTGTAGTCTACGCTTAACAGCCAGCATCTTAAACTACACTGCCGCTACAACCATAACGTGGGATAAGATTAATCTAGGATTAGAGGAGGTTTTAGGCTTTATCGACTCCGCAGCCATAATACCCACGGGAGCTGTAAGTGGATACGCAGTCTTCACTAACGGAACCAGGATCCCAGCCCCAGTGAAGGTAAATGGACAGGAAAACTACACAATAGCTCAGCTGGGCAAGGCGGTGTTAACGCTAAGCGTCGAGTACATGGGCTGCTCGAACTCTACGAGTCTCGAAGTATTCCTTGTACCAAAGGATACGTATTTAAGGTCTCTTGGGATGGTCAACGCGCTGGGCAGACCACGAGCACTTGATGAACAGCTCCGCTTAGCGGTCGTCTCGGGCAATTGGAAGACCATAAACAGCGCCCTAGATGTCTACGAGAAATCGTCAGAGGCTACAGCCGCATACGACCCTCTCCGTCTCCTCTCCCGATGGCTTCTCGAGAAGTGGGCTTCAGAAGGTGATCCCTCCCTTCTAGCATTATCAGAGTGGATAACGCGAAACGAGGTACCGCTATACGCGGTTATGGGAACAATACTCGCGGCAACAATACTGTTGCTTAAGAAGTTCAGAAGAAAAACATCAATGAAGGGGCGCGAGTTAGGTCAGGAAGATCATAATGCTTGAGCCGCTGGAAGCGTGTAAAAAGTCCTAGCTACGATCCCGCCCAACCTCTTTAGGACTCTTCCAGTTTCACTCTCCCCGTCAACGATTAGAAACTTCGAGTTTTGAAGTCTCGAAATTATGTTGAAGATCCTTTCCCTCGTAGCTTCATCAAAGAAGAGCTCATCGAGGACAATCAACTTCTCCACCACCCCCCACTCTGTAACGCGTTCAACATTTTCAATGCCCACGATCACTCTCTGCGAACCTTTAAGAAGCTCCTCTATAAGCGCATTAGCCTCTTGTGCCTCAGCCAGAGATCTGATCTCGGTGAAGAGATGCCTGAGATCCTGACGCCTCAAAAGCTCGTAGATTCCTGCCTCGCCCCCCTCGCTGACTTTTATAATCCGCGCCTTGATGCCCAGGCTCTCTAGAGTCTCCTTTACGGCCTCGACAAGCCTCTCAGTGGTAAGAACAAGTATCTCATCGTAGTTTGCAGGATCGTAAGCACTCCTAACAACTTCCAGGTGTTCCTTGAGAACAGGAAGTACCGACTCCCTAATACTGGCATCCTTGTCTGTCCTCCTTGGATAGTATGGGAAGCTACCCTTCAACTCAACACCTATGGGCGAGAGTACACCTATGCTGACCTCGTCGTCGCCAATAGAGATTGCGAGAACCCTCCGTATGATGGAGGTAGCCCTTGAAAGAATCTCCTTGTCAAAGTAACCGAGGCCTTCTTTCCTTATTATTGTGACCTCGTCTCCCACTCCTATGCTTAGCGTGTGGAAACTACCCTTTATGTGGAGATCCTCTGGAGCCTCAACAACCCTCCCGGTCAGCCTCATCGTCTTCGTGAACTTACTGTAACCTATCTTCTCAAGCTCGATCCCTACATACACCCTGACCCTCTCACCCTTCTCACTACCCAGCTCCCGCTCAACCCTGAGTTGACGGAAAGTCCAGGCATAGACTAAATCCCCTTTTCTCAGGATCATGGACAGGTAGTAGAGATCCTCAGGCGTCTCGATGATCACTTGCAGCCTTCCACGTCTCTCGTCCAGTTCGAGCACCCGCATAGATGAACCCTTCATTGACCGCAAGTCACGTAGAAAAATACTTGGTTCAAAAGACCTCTACTACTCCTTGAGTCTAATAGTGTCACAGGGCATCCCAGAGCCCAAGGGCGTCCTCCAGGCTCGCGATCATCCTTGCCAGAACTGTCCAAGCGTCAAGGCTACGGCCCCCGAGAGAGAAGACCTGGTTTGCCACATTATAGACTTCATTGCTGAAGTCTCCATGAGGGTAGGCACCTATTATTACCGCAGGGTTCTCGTAGCCTATCAACTTTTCCGCTAGCCTCTTAGGGGTTGTCGGAGCGCCGGACTCGTTGAGGAGTGCCACGAAATCGGTATTATTCTCTTTTAAATGGTCGGTGAGGGACTTTCCAGTCTTCCACATCAAGATAGGCTCGCCCGAAGGGGGGACTCTCCCTATGGAGAGAAGTTGGCTCATAACTCCTAGGAACCTATTGTAGTTTCGAGGGACTCTCGTAGATGGGTTGACTTCGATCACTTCTCCGTTAATGGTGTGAATGGTTGTCTTCAGGAGGCCTAGCTGGTTTAGCAGGCTACCCTGGCTGATAAGGAGGCATACGTGTACAATGTC
>NZ_JBMFLX010000096.1:0-4911 GCF_049970975.1 Infirmifilum sp.
TGCTGTATGGGGGCGTAGGCTTCGATCTTGCTTGGTATTGGCGGGTTGTATCCCGCCTTTCTGGTGGTGTTCAAGCATGTGTTTATGTCAGCGTCGATCTCTAGGCTGCAGTTCCTGCGCAAGCATCGGAGCTTTCAGGGCGTACACCGGCATCCTCCAAGAGTACAGGGTGGCGTTCGACAGCATGGATGCAATGCTGAGGGAGCTAGAAGAGTATAGGAGCAGGATTGAAGGCTTCCTCGAGGAATGGGAAGCGGAGAAGACATACTAGGATCTCTCCAAGATTATAGAGATGGGCTAGTGCGGGGGCCGGGATTCGAACCCGGGCAGGCCGACGCCAGCGGAGCCTGAGTGTGGGCCCCTCATAGGGACCGCCCCCTTTGACCTAGCTCGGGCACCCCCGCTAGTGATCATAACTGAGTGAAAAGTAAAATATTTTTCTTCCGTGAAGGCGGGAAAACATATATAAATTGTTTTTTCTTTATGCTGAGAGGGTTTCAATGGTCAAGGTATTTCAAGTCGAGGAAAGAGTTCCAGTACCAGAGAACGTAAAAGTATCCATCAATAACAAGAGAGTTGTAGTCGAGGGGCCACTCGGAAGGACTGAAAAGGACTTTAGCTTTGCTAAGAAAATAGAGATCACATATGAAGACAATCAAGTGAAAATAGAGGCTTTTCTCGCCAACAAGAGGGAATACTCTCTTGTCAAGACAATCGCTGCGCACATCAATAATATGATTGTAGGGGTGACTAAGGGATTCCGCTACAAGATGAAAATAGTGTACGCACACTTCCCGATGAACATAAAGGTCGACAAGGATAAAGTGATCATCGAGAACTTTCTCGGGGAAAGAGGTAAGAGATATGCTGAGATTCTCCCAGGAGTTAAAGTGAAGGTCGAAAAGGAAGACATTATAATAGAGGGCATCGACAAGGAGGCTGTCGCCCAGACAGCCGCTAGGATTCATCAAGCAACTCAGTTGAGGGGCGATAGGAGGCCAAGTCCTCATGGACGCGAAGGAACAGGTCCTGGCGTGCTCGACGGGATCTACCTATACGCTGTAGAACACATGAAGGCTTAAACCTCATGCAGGTTCACATAGGAGTCGATGACACAGATTCTCCACAAGGGTTTTGCACGACATTCCTTGGTTTTCTACTTACTCTCGAGTTTAAGAGGCTTGGCCTCACATTCCTGGATTTGCCATATCTGGTCAGGCTAAACCCTAATGTTCCATTCAAAACGCGCGGCAATGCGGCTATATCACTTCACCTAGAAGCACCCAATTTGACCATAGAAGAAGTGGTGAAACTACTCTCGAATCTAATATCAAAGTATTCAGAGAAACATGGAAAGACTTCTCCCGGCTTTGTAGTTGTTGTTGGAGAAGTCAACGAGGAGTTAAGGAAGCTCTACTCCAGAACTTTGAGGGAAGTCGTCCCGCTATCATACGTCAAGGAACAGATCAAAAAAGGTGTCTACGGTGAGGTCGTGGTAGGAGGTATAGGTAGGGGTAGAGGCCTCGTAGGGGCTCTAGCAGCTGTGGGGGCTTATCCCCTCGAGGATTACACGTATGAGTTGCTCCTTTACAGGGATCACATGGAAAGAGAAACAAGTAAGTTGGTTGACGAAGAAATACTCATAGAGTTCGACAGGAAGCACAGACCGCTGGTATTCGCTACATATGACTACGTAGAAAAACGGCTGCTCGCGGTACCACGCGGAGCAGATCCCGTGCTGCTTGGAGTTCGTTCACTAAGCCCTAGACCTCTCTTAGAGTTTCTCGAGGTTTATGCCTCAAGGGCTTTAAAGAGCAAGCCGGTTGGCTACATCATCTATAAGACAAACCAGGCTACGAACAGTCATCTGCATCTTAAAAAACAGGTGGGCCAGGTACGGCCATATGACTCCGTGGTAGTTGAGGGAGTCGTTAAGGGACACCCCAAGATAATCGAGTCGGGTCATGTTGTTGTCGAGCTCTGTGACGGTGAGGGTTGTGTTGAAGTAATGTTTTATCGCGAGACAGGCAGGCTTAACAGAGTTGCGAGGCTTCTTAGGCCAAGCGATAGGATCGAGGTTGGAGGTGGAATTATTCCTAGAAAAGGCTTAACCTTGAACGGAGAGTACGTGCGCATTATATCACTTCAGATGGACGTTATCATCCGAAACCCTATTTGTCCCAGATGTGGAGCACGGATGAAGTCGGCTGGTAAAGGAAAAGGTTACAAGTGTCTAAAATGTGGTTACAGGGCAAAAACACTCGAGAAATCTATAGAAGAGCGGCCCCGCATCTTAGAGCCGGGACTATACGTCCCCAGCATGAGAGCGTATCGTCACTTGACTAGGCCAAGAGAGATTGTAGGATTAGCACCGGAGCCTCTAGGAATTCTGCTTAGCAAAGGCGTCTTTGCTTCAAGAATGATTAGTCTGAATCCAGGGAAACAAGAAGAAATATGAAGACTATAATGTGGATGGTTTTCCGGGGGGTTATGGGCCAAGGAAGTCCTCTATTCTTGGAAGCTTCTTTGGTAGACCCTTACGTTCCCTAATAGCGAGGGCTATCTCTTCTAGCTGTGAGGATGGGACGGGAGCCCATCTGTAGAATTCGTATGCAAAGAAAGCCCTCCCCTGTGTAGCCTCTCTTAACTCGTCTGCGATGTTAAAGCTTTCGGCAACGGGCAGCTCTGCCAAGACACGCATCACCATGCCCTTCTCCTCCATACCCATGATTTTCCCTCTGTGCCTGTTAAGGACATTAAGTACGCCGCTTACCTGAGCTGTAGGGACCTTAACGTCTACCTTCAGGATTGGTTCGAGAAGTGTTGGCTTACCCGAGAGAAGGGTTGCCATTATACTGTTCTTTGTCGCCGGCATTATCTGGGCGGGGCCTCTATGGGCAGGATCCTCGTGTAGCACGGCATCTACCAGAACAACTTTAACGCCTCTGACTGGTTCCTGGGCAAGAGGTCCAGCCTCCATTGTCCACCTGAAGCCCTGAACTATTGTGTCCTTTACTTCGCGAAGGTACTGTATACCCGAGGTCTTGTTTAATATTATGTTGAAGTTCTCATCGATGTCCCATATGTTGCGAGCCTCGTCTGTGTCCCATCCAGCGTATTCTCTTAGTATCTGAGCCCTTTCCCGCCAGTCTTGGTCCGCAAAAACCTTGCCTTCCTGGAGAAGTTTTATTGTTTCCTCGTTAAGTGGCTCTGCATAGAAGTAGAGCTTATTGTGCTTATTGGGTGATTTTCCTTCAAATACCTGGCCTTTCTCTCTTATAGTTTCCCTGTATCTCACGATAGGCGGAGACGTGACTATTTCAATACCCGTTCTTTGCTTAAGCTCCCAGAGTGTGATTTCTAGGTGCAACGTGCCCACACCGCTCAGGAGGTACTCGCCGGTCTCCTGGTTAATATATACTTTTAGCGTGGGGTCCTCTATGGCCAGTTTCCTCAAAATGTCCACGAGTTTTGGTAAGTCGCTACTTTTCTTAGGCTCCAATGCGATTGTCACAACGGGCTCCGCAACGTATGTCAGGTGTTCAAAGGGAGTCATTGAATCCTTGAATTTGGTGTCAACAACAGTTTCACCTGCTCTAGCCTTCTCCAAACCAAGCATAGCAACGATGTTTCCGGCAGATATTTGTTCTGTCTTCTCTCTATAGGGTCCCATGTAAAGGCCCACCTGGAGTACTCTAGCTGAGTCTTTTGCGTTGAGCAGGTAGACTTCTTGACCCTCTGTAACCGTTCCGCTGAAAACACGTCCCGTAGCGACATGACCTGCGTGCGGGTCTATAGTTATCTTGCTAACAGCGACCACTGTTGGCCCGTCGGGGTCACATTCGAGCATGGCTTTACCTATCTCGCTATTAAGATCTCCGCGCCACAGTTTCGGGACTCTATATCTCTGGGCCTCGCGTGGATTCGGTATGTGTTCTACAACCATGTCCAGAAGCGCAACGTACAGGGGGAACTCCTGGGCGAGCTGTTCCTTGTTATCATGCAGGTAAGCGTCCACAATATAGTCGAATTTCACCCCCTTCTCAATCGCGAGAGGGACGGTGAGCCCCCACTTGTGAAGCGCGCTTCCAAAGGCAACTTGTCCTTTCGAAAAATCAACCTTCCACTTGTCTTTGAACTCCTTGTCCGCGTAAAGGTCTATTAGAGCATTGAACTCCTTAACTATCTCGATAAAACGCTGCTGGATTTCTTTTGGCTCAAGCCGGAGCTCCTTAATCAGCCTATCAACCTTGTTTATATAAAGTAAAGGTCTAACATACTCCTGTAGCGCCTGTCTTACCACGGTTTCGGTCTGAGTCATTACTCCCTCAACAGCATCTACTACGACAATACCGCCGTCCATCATTCTAAGGCTTCTTGTTACATGTCCAGTAAAGTCAACGTGTCCAGGAGTGTCCACAAGGTTGATCACATAGGGCTTGCCATGCCACTCGTGGTAGAGTGAAACGTTGGCCGCTTTCACCGTCATCTGTCTCAGCTGCTCGATCTCGACGTAGTCTAGCGCTAGTGCCTGTCCAGCCACCTTAGGACTCAGGATGCCTGCCCCCATCAGGAGGGAGTCAGAAGTCGTAGTCTTCCCATGATCCACGTGGGCTAGAGTACCTATATTCCTCACTTGCTCGACGTTCCTCATTATTTTGACGATATCGGAGACCTGCTTATAGCGGACCATCCTTCACACCCATTTCGCTAACGAAAAACGGCTAACCTTTTATAAATCTTGTCGGGGTTCTCGTAGAGCCCGCCTACTTATACTGTTTTGGTTAAGCCGCCTGCGCCACTGAGGGCCTGCCCCCTTTACCCCTCTGGAGGGTTATGATTTGCTCCTGGCGGTGTTGTCTTTCTTCTTGGTGAGGTCTATGATGCCTTGGCATGTCGGGGTGTAGGCTT
>NZ_JBMFLX010000097.1:0-4900 GCF_049970975.1 Infirmifilum sp.
CCCCAAAAATATAGAGAGTGGACCGGCCGGGATTCGAACCCGGGACCTCCGCCGTACTCGGAGCCCCTACATTAGCCCTTGCGAAGGCGACATCCTCCCGCTAGACGACCGGCCCTCAAATAACAAATGAATGTCCCTGTTTAAAAAATTTCTATGGTTTGATTTCTCCTTACACTTTCAGCGTTCTTGTTTCACATGCCGAAACTTTCAGGGTATTTGGCAAGGATTTTTGAGTCTCTATACAGCTGTATTCAACTAGTAGGGTGAATGCTTGGAAAATGATTGGATAAAGCTTGAGGGGGCTAGTAGGATGGTGATGAAGGATCCAACTCTGGGGGTATTGTTTGTAGATGGCGGGGAGGAGTCCCAGACACTTTTGTCAAGGTTGGGAGATATATCAGGAAAAATAAGGATTGTCGACGTCTCTAAGAACGGTCTTAGAGGTTGGCTGCTTATGGAGTACGGCACCACCGAGGTGCCTCTACTAGTCACCGAGAATTCTATCCTGAGTGGAGTAAAAAACATCATGGAGTTTCTAGAGAAACTCGCCCGCTAGATGATCAAAAAAGATATTTTTTACCCATTGTTACCTTTGTGTGTCAGTTCAGGATACCGTTATAGGCGCAATTCTCTGGATACTCCCAGCGTACGTCGCCAACGCTGCTCCCGTGCCCACAGTGTATTTTCTACGAAAACTCGGGGGAAAAACACACCCCCTTGATCTGGGGTTAAACTTTATCGACGGGAAAAGGGTTCTCGGCGACAATAAAACACTCGAGGGCTTTATAGGCGGACTGTCGGCAGGCTCACTTGCAGGAGCCGGGTTGCAACTTTGGGAGCTGCACAGCTTCCCATTGGCGTTGATCCTCTCCTTTGGCGCTCTAGCCGGGGATCTCGCAGGTGCATTCGTAAAGAGGAGACTTGGATTGAAGCCTGGAGACCCTGCACCGCTACTGGATCAGCTGGACTTCGTGCTGGGAGCTACAATACTATACCAGTTGTTTGCCCCAGTACGCCTGGAGTACTTCCTAATAGTCGTGATAATGACGCCACTCCTACATCTCGCCACGAACACTCTGGCATATCTCTTAGGCCTTAAATCCAATCCCTGGTGAATCACAAGCCGGGGACTATAAGTCCGAGCACTTCAGGGTTTTCCTCCTGAGAGATTCTAGGTAGGAGGCGGGAGGGGGGTCTGTCTCGTACAAAAGGTTTCTATATGCTTCAAGAGGAGTAAACTCGAAGCCCGCTATCTCGCTGTAAAGCTTGACCTCAGCGCCTGGAGCATACTCTTCTAGAACCCCCCTCCAATCCGGATCCCTGAGGATGTGATGTGAAAGCACGTTCACACGGTTGACCCTTAAAGCCTTAGAAAGGTTCTCGAGCCCCTTCTTCACCCTATTATCCCCGGACTCCCGCGTCAAGTACGTTGGGGGGCCGCCGATAACCGCTACCCTGAACCCCTCGCCTAGAAGGACCTGAAGTGCCTCGT
The DNA here is from genome assembly GCF_049970975.1 of Infirmifilum sp. Classification (NCBI taxonomy): domain Archaea; kingdom Thermoproteati; phylum Thermoproteota; class Thermoprotei; order Thermofilales; family Thermofilaceae; genus Infirmifilum; species Infirmifilum sp. The sequence continues at coordinate 1,493 of NZ_JBMFLX010000097.1, forward strand.
CAGAGACAGGGCCTTGAACATCAGGCATAAACGCGAGAATCGGCTCCCCGGCGACGTAGAGCTTAAAGCAGAGCACCCACCCTAGCCGCTCGTCGCCGTGCATAGCGAGAAAACCAGATATTAATGTGTCACCGGCTTTGAAGCTGTTATTATCCAGGTACACGAGCCTTGCCCCGGCCTTTGACTCTTCTAGTGCTTTGACGAGGGCTCTTGCCCTCAGCTTCTGGCTGTGATTTATGTTGCTCTCCTGTGACTTGGCTAGAATTGTTTTACCGCTATACACTTCAAAGAATGTATCCCTTTCAGTACACTCGTATAGCGAGGCATACGGCGGCGTGAAATGATCCCGGTGATAATGTGAAATTGTGACAATCTCAGCCTTCTCCGCGAACTCAGCGACTCGTTCTCGATGCAAGTTCAGGGCTCGAAACTCCTCCGGGTGTGGGGGCAGGCCGTACCTGTGAGGCCCAAGGCTCACACCGGCATCGAAGAGTATACGGGTGTCAGGTGTCTCGACGAAGAGGCTCATCGACCTGACGCCGAGGCTCTCGTCTGCTATAGGTGTTATCGCCACGCTTGAGACTCTCAGCATCACCGCCACTTTGTTCTCGAGGAATTTGATCAACTTTTAGATATTTATCCCCTTTTCGCGGAGCGCCTCAAGGATAAGCTTGAACATTCCGGGCATTGCTTCGGGACCTGTACCCGTGACAATGTTCCCGTCCCTCACGAACGATGCGTCTACTAGGATCGCCCCCGCGTTCCTCAGATCATCATGTATCGAGAAAAACCCTGTAAGCCTTCTTCCTTTTGCTAGGCCTGCTGACACGAGAAGCCAGGGAGCATGACAAACCGCGGCGACAACGCCCCTTTCAGCTGTCTTTCTAACAAACTGGATTATCTCCTTGCTTCTCCTCAACCTGTCAGGAGCATAGCCTCCTGGAATCCAAACTACGAGATATTCCTCCTGTAACGCTGACCTTACGTCCTTTGTCGCCTTTAAGATTAGCCCGCTCTTCCCCTTGTACTCTTTGACCTCGGGGCCGACAACGTCCACCTGGAAGCCTAGCTCCTGAAGCCTGTATAAGGGATAAATGAGCTCGCGCTCGTCAAATAAATCTTCTATAAGAACCGCAGCCTTCATCAACTCTAAGACCGCTCAGCAATTTTTATCCCTATCGTCTCTAAAGGCCAAGATTGTCTATACCCTTAACTCTTTGCTGCTCCTCGTACCTTCTCCAGAGCTCCTGCAGAGTCGTAACATCGTCTGGAGACTTATCCGGGCGTAAGCGTTTTATGCGTGCGAAGCGGAGGGCCAGGCCTGAGGCGTAGCGCGGGCTCCTCTGTATCTCTGCGTAGTCCACCTCGACAACTATCTCGGGCCTAACGTGGACAACCCATCCCTCCTCTCTGACCTTTATCGCAAGCAGCTTCTTTGTTATTTCCTCGAACTCTGCGTCTGTTAAGCCCTTGAAGGTCTTCCCAACAATTGCGAATCCACCTGTTCTCTCGTCGCGGACAGCGAGATAGTAATCGCTCAGCCATCCACTACGCCTCCCGTGACCCCACTCTGCAGCCACGATTACGCAGTCGATGGTGTCAGTCTTCTTCAGCTTCAGCCACTTCCTACCCCTGTTCCCAGGCTCGTAAGCAGACTGGGGGTGCTTGCAGATGACGCCTTCGTGGCCTTCGTTCAGGGCTTCCTTGAAGAGTTTCTCGAGTTCTTCAGGGGTCCTAGCATATGTCTGCCTGGCTAGAAGCTCACCTTCCAGTTTTTCCTCTAGAATCCTTCTTCTATTCGTGTAAGGCTCGTCTATGAGCACTCTGCCGTCTATGTAGAGCAGGTCGAAGAAGTACACGTGAAGCGGTATCGTCTTTAGGAAGCTCCTCAACTCGCTCTTCCTCCTAAATCGCCTGGCGATGTCTTGGAAAGGTAGAGGCCTCCCGTTAACTATACCTACAGCCTCCCCGTCTAGCACCGCAGAGTCCGCCTTGAAGTATCCTTTCACCGTGTCGACTACCTCGGGCAGATAGTCTGTGATCCTGTTCATACGACGCGAGTATACCTCTACTTTGCCGTTCTTGACGTGAACCTGAACCCTCATGCCGTCGTATTTGTATTCGGCGGAAGTATAGCCCGAGTGCTCCTTCAGGATCTCCAGTGCGCTATAAGCCATGTCCGCGAGCATGGGCTTGACGGGCCTGAAGAGCTTAAGGGACACTTCCCTAACGTTGACTCCTTCGACGACCATCTGAGCGAGCTCGCTTATGTCACCCACTAGCATGTAGGCCCGCCTTATCTCCTCTGGGCTATAGTCTCGAATCCTCGCGAGAGACTCAAGAACCACTCCCACGTTAGCCCCTATCCGAACCTCGCCGAAGATTATCCTTAACAGGTACTCTAACTCTTCACGGCTGAGTTGCGAGAAGAGCCCGCGTAGTAGGTTCATCTTCCTGTTTCGCGCGCCTTCACCTGTGACGCGTGAGATTTTATCAAGCGTTGAGTACACGTCCTTGAGCGTAGGCGAAGCCTGGATCAGATGCGTAATCCTTGTAGTCTCTAGCTGTTTGACTACGCTGGAGATCGTTGAGAATCCTATCCCGAGCTCACGCTCGTCCCCCTCCGGGAAAATCCTACCAGTCAGGAGTAAGACTGCGATCTTGGCATCCTCCGGGGTTAGCTTGCTGAGAAACGATGAGAGAATCTTCACCTTGTTTAACCGGCTGCTTGTGTTCTCAACCTCCTTAGCCACTTTCACGAGCTCGCTAAAGCTTACCGTGACACCCCCCTTTACTAAAAGATTAAGTGGGTGGTTAAATTTGCAATCAACGCTGCATCGAAACTAGACTGGGGAGACCTTTCTATTACAGGCAGAAGCCGTGCCTTGTAAGCTTATGCCCTAACGTTACCCTTGACTCGTCCTGGTGGGAGCCGCTAGGAAAGCATGAAGAGAAATTGTGTTGTTACTAGAACATGTCTAGGTGGGCCTGTAATTGTTTCCCCCAGGCACGTCTCAGCCGCTCAAGCAGTGTCTTAACACGCTCTTCAGAGAACTCATTCTCATCCACTAGGAAATGCTCTAGTCCTTCATAGTCAGGCTCCCTGAACTCTAGCCTGTAAGTCTCGTAGACTACCGGTTTCATGAAGATGTTTAAGACGTCCTCATAGTCGGGTATGGATTTCTTAATGCTCTCGGGGAGTCTCTCAATGCTCCCATACGTCCTGATAAGCTTCAAGGCTTTTTTAGGGCCAACTCCCCTTACTCCCTCGTTATAGTCCGTGCCCACAAGGATTGCGACCTCTACAAGTTGGCGCCTACTGATCCCTAGCTTTTCCAGGACAACACTCATCTCTACAAGCTCTGGTTCAAGCCGTCTAGCCCGCTGCTTGCTTGGAAGCCACTCTGT
>NZ_JBMFLX010000098.1:0-4891 GCF_049970975.1 Infirmifilum sp.
CCTCTTATTTTCTAGTCTTTGTTGCTGTTTGCACTACCTTTACAAGGGTCTCGGCGAGGTCTGATACCTGGGCTATCCATAGCCTGTAGTACGTGCCCCTCAGGCGGAGGAGTTCCTCGTGCCTCCCCTGTTCGACTACCTTGCCGTCTCTCAGGACGTATATCCTGTCAGCGTTGCGTATCGCCGCTAGCCTGTGGGCTATGACTATGAGGGTGGCTTTTTCCTCGCGTATCATCCTCTGGAGCTCCTGGAGTATGTTCAGCTCTGTGACCACGTCTAGGTTGCTCGTAGCCTCGTCTAGGACGAGGACTCTGGGCTTCGATACTATCGCCCTTAGTAGGGATAAGAGTTGTCTCTGCCCTTTTGAGAGGTTCTTGCCCTCCTCGACTATCTCGCCGTCAAGCCCGCCTGGAATGCTTTCTATTATGCTTTTCACACCCAGTCTCCCGATAAGCTCCTCGACCTCCGCGCGTGGGGCTTTTCTGCTAGCAGTGATGTTGTCTATAACCTTGCCGGATATGGCTGAGGGCTCCTGGGGCACATAGGCTACCACGCTCCTGAGATACTTAAGGTCGTACTCCTCGACAGGCGTCCCGTCCAGGAGTATCGAGCCTGACTCGGGCTCGTAGAAGCGGAGTAGGAGCTTGGCCAGGGTCGTCTTGCCGCTGCCAGTGGGACCTACGACGGCGACCATCTCGCCTGGATGCGCCTCGATGCTCACCCCCTTCAAGACTGGTAGCCCTTCCTCGTACGAGAAAGTTACCTCTTTCACCTCTACATGTCCCTCGACTGGTTTTACCAGGCTACCGCTCACCTCCTGCTCCATGTTTAGCAGGCTTGTAACCCTCTCTGTGGAGACAAGCACGGACTGGAAGGAGTTTATGAACATCGCTAGTAGCTGGAGGGGCATGAAGAACATGTTGAGGTAGCCGAAGAAGGCTACAAGGATTCCAGGAGTGAGCCTGCCGGATGCGATGAGCATGCCTCCATAGTAGAGTATTAGTGCGACTCCAGCAACCCTTATCGCTGAAAGCGTGGGGTTGACTGCTGATACGACTCGGGTGGCCTCGACGTTCGACTCCATGTAGGCCCTGCTCACCTGCTCAAACTCCGATTCTCGCGAGCCTCTCCTGTGGATGAACGTCTTGACGACGGCTGCCCCCGAGGCGTCCTGCTCCACACGCGCAGAGACCTCTGCTATCATCCTCCTAGCCCTCGTGAACGCAGCTCTAGCCCTGCGGGCGAAGTAGAAGCTCACAAGGAACACTGAGACAACTAGGGGTAGGATGACTAGGGAGAGCTCGGTGCTGAGTGTGAACATTATGAAGAATGCCCCTATCATTGTCAGGAGGTCTACGATGAACTCTACGAGACCCTGGGTGAACATGTCGGAGATGACGTCGACGTCGTTCATTACCCTGGAGACTATCTTTCCTGTAAGTTCACCCCTGAGCTTTACAACCTTCGAGCCGAGGATTGACCGCATAAGCCTCTCGCGCAGGTCCCGGACGAATCTCTGCCCGGCTATAGCAGTGGCGTAAACCCTGGCCACGCCCGAGGCCCAGAAGACTAGGGCTGCGGCAAGATAAGCGGCCGAAAATACGAGTATCCCGTTAAAGTTCTTGGACAAGGCAGAGTCTATTATTCTCCCGGTTAGTAGAGGGAATAGCAGGTTAGCCCCCAGCCTGACTACCGCTGCCAATACTATGATAACAAAATACTTTGTATACGGCCTGAGTAGGGGGAGAACCCTCGACGCAACCTCCCTTAAGGGTATCTTGGCCTCCTGCTCGTCAAGCCTGCCTAAGTCATGCCACCATGCCATACCTGGCCCACCTCAGCTCTTGCCTTTAACTCGGCGACGATACGGCCCTCATCCAGAACAAGGACCCTGTCGGCCAACGCCATCGTGCTTGGACGCTGGGTTATGACGATAATCGTGTGCCCCTTAAGGTTCCTCGTTAAAGCGTCATAAATCGCCTTCTCAGTCTCAGCGTCTACCTCCGAAGTCGTGTCGTCGAGAACTATAATCTTCGGCTTAGCCAGAAGAGCCCTTGCAAGTGCTACACGCTGTCTTTGTCCACCGCTGAGGGTGACCCCCCTTTCGCCCACAAGTGTGTTGTAGCCCTCGGGGAGACTAGAGATGAATTCATGGATGTTCGCGAGCTTGGCTGCATGCATTACCTCATCGTCCGTGGCCTCAGGTCTGGCGAAGGCGATATTGTTCCTGATGGTGTCCGGGAATAGATAAATGTCCTGGTGCACTATAGTTACGTTTCTTCTCAGCGACTCGAGTCTAACGTTTCTTATGTCCTGCCCGTCAATGAGTATCTGGCCCTTCTGGGGGTCCATAAGCCTTATCAGCAGCGATGCAAGGGTGCTTTTACCGCTTCCCGGAGGGCCTGTTATGGCTACTATCTCACCAGGCTTGACCTCGAAGCTTAAGCCTCTCAAAACATACCTTTCACCATCGTATGCAAACCAGACGTCTTTGAACTCGACCCTCCCATGGATAACCCTCAACTCGACAGCATCAGGTTTATCCTCTACGTCAGGCTTCATGCCTAGAACGTCTTGAACCCTTGCGAGCGCTACGCGGGCTCTCTCCATGTTGACTATCAAGAAGCCGAGATGAGTAAGGGGCCATGAGACCATACCCGCGTACATCGTGAAGGCTGTAACGTCGCCCACTGTGAGTCTCCCCGCGGCTAACTCGAGACCACCGTACAGAAGGATTATTACGAGGGCCACGTTGTTCAGGAGGTTAAGGCTCGGCCAGAGTATCGCACGTAGCCAGCCGGCCTTTATGAGTGCCTCAGTGTACCTCTCGTTATGCGTGTTGAAGCGCCTAAGCATGTACTGGGCAGCGTTGACGGCCTTGATGGGTATAATGGACACTATGGTCTCTTGGAGTATGGTTGACATCCTAGCGTATTCTTGTCTCGAGATGTCAAACTGGTGGCGTATCCTTGGAGATAGTGATCTCGAAAGAAGAGGGAGCACGATCAAGACGGACAGCGTGAACAGTGTCAGTTTAACGTTCAATGTCAGCATCGCTACTACTGAGAAGACTACAAGGACGAGGCCCCCGAGGAACATCGTGAGCACCTCGAAGAAACTCTTTACCTGCTCCACGTCTCCCGTGACGCGTGCGACGAGCCCACCAGCGCCATGCTTGTGTATGAAGGATATCGAGAGCTCGTGGAGCTTCTTGTAGAGCTCGACTCGCAGATCATAGGCTATCCCCTCCGAGAGCCTACGCGCGTTTACACCCTGTACATAGCTGAAGAAGCCCTGAGAAACTGTTAGGGCTACGAACAGGGCTAGGAGTGGTGGGAGAGCCTCCCATCTTAAAGAGACTGCTAGATCCACTGCTCGTTTTGCTACGAGGGGGCCATAGGTCCCGGTTAAGGCTGCAAGGAGGGCTGAAGTCGTGGCTAGGACTGCCTCCCGTTTATGTCTAGGCACATACGAGAGGAGGTCTGCTAAACGCACTCTCTATAGCACCGTCTATAGATATAGTTCCATTTTTTATATAAGTTATGCTTTGAGTGGGAAAAAAGATGGCCTTTTTAGAACCCTTTCCTTGCCTCGCCCTTTCTGACAAATTGCAAGGTGACGGCGGAGAAGGCCAGGAACGCTATTGAATACGGCATGAGGCTCACGTAGCCTGATATATCTATGAGGAGCCCTGCGAGGGGCGGTGCCAGGATGGACGCGCTCTGAGAGGCGAAGTAGTAAAGCCCCGTATACGCCCCTAGCTTTTCCCGAGTAGTCATATCTACCACAGTGGGCAGGCTGTTAACGTTTATCAAAGCCCACGCGAAGCCACCGAGGAAGAATAGCCCCTCTATTATTAACTCCGTGGACGCTCCTCTAGAGGAGGTGGCCGCCAGGTGTACTCCAAAGAGTAGCAGTATTAGCAAAGCCAGGCCTAGCGTCATGGTCTTCTTTCTGCCTAGACGCGCCCCAATAAACCCTGCCGGTAATGCGAAAATCAAGAAGCCCAGTGCTACGAAGCCGAGTATGAACGAGCCTGTAGCTTCGTCTATACCGATGTACCACTTCGCGTAGCTAGTAAAGAATGTTTCGATCGCGTTGAAGCCTATGAACCAGAGAAAGATGGAGGATAGCATGAAGAGCAGGCTTCTGTCAGGATCAGTTACAGCCATCCTGAGGTTCTCGTAGAGCTCTCGCATGCTCTGCCTGAACGTCTTTTTGAGGAGCTCTGCGAAGCCTGGCCCGCCTTTCTCCCGGGTCTTAAACTCCTCGGGTTCATCTACGAGTAGTATTACGAGGAGGCTTGATAATAGAAGTACAACGCCGGAGGCGATAAAAGGGTATGAGGGGTTCACCTTGTACAGGATGGAGCCAGCGAAATACGCTAGTAGCGACCCTATACCACCCATAAAGTTTATGATGCCGTTGGCTTGACTTCTCTTCTCGCTGGGAGTGATGTCGGGCATGAACGCTATTACAGGTGACCTGAAAAGGGCCATCGAGAGGTTCATGGTGACTACTACTATCATAAGCGGTATGAGTTCTCCTTTAAAGAAGGGTATAAGCGCAAAGGTCAACGCTGCCGGGGGTGCACCGAGGAGTATATAGGGTTTCCTTCTGCCTATCCTCGTCCTGGTCACATCGCTGAGAACTCCCAGGTAGGGTAGAAGAATCACCGCGAATATGTTGTCAATCGTCATTATGAAGCCTACTATCCAGGAGGCTAGACCCAGCTCTTTCAGAAAGATCGGTAGGTAAGAGTTGTAGATCGACCAAATGACGCTTATGCCAAAGAAGCCGAAGCCAAGGAGGAACACTTTAAAGTAGCTGAATTTTTCTTCTTGGCTCACAAATTCATATTCTTTTTTGATAATAAATAAATTTCCATTCT
>NZ_JBMFLX010000099.1:0-4857 GCF_049970975.1 Infirmifilum sp.
GCAGAGTGGTAACAACTATTTATCCGTGTTTGCGATAAGGATAATTGTGTCAGATAAGCCTCCGAGCGACTTGGTTAAGGTTAATTTCAGGATTAAAGAGCGCGAGTACCTTGAGATGAAAAGGCTAGTAGCGTCCAAGAAGTACTCTTCGATCTCTGAGCTTGTCAGGCACGCTATCGAGTTACTTCTTGAGGAGTACACTGGAAAGGTATAAGGTAAGTTTTCTCTCCAAAGAGAAGTATCTTAACCTTTTCTGATACCGGGAACATCGTAAGTGCCTCCGCTTTCTCTAGGTATACCTCGAAGGTCTCGTATGTTCTCAGGTTTAATACCTGGAGAAAATTCCCACTCTTAGAAAGAACCAGGCCCTCGGCCAGATCTTCTTCGCTGGCAACTACGTTCATCTTTGAGGTTACCTCACGGGTGAGGTTTAATCGAACCTTCGTGTATCGCTGCAGGTTCAAGAGCTCTACATACCGCTGCGATAAGGCTGAGACATAATATAACTCCTGGTCCAATTTTACTACATCTCCGGGAACGAAGCCTGGGAGCAGCAGCCTTATAGTCCTCTTGTACTTCTCGCGACCACTCCCATCTACACCGATAAGCTTGCTTGTCTCGAGAACCTCAACGTACATCCTCCTGGACAGGGCCTCGGCGACCTTTCTGGCAGCGGGATACCCGGAGAAGTATATGTCGAGACCCTCAGGTTTTTGCTGAACCTCCACGGGAACCGCTGAAGGGTCGTGTGTTGAAAGCTCGGTAAGGGTATCCTCGATGATCTTGGAAATTTCCTTAAGCCGTTTCTCGCCTAGTCTCTGGTCGCGTGCCCTAATCTGTATTAAGGCGTGCTTCCTTCTTGAGACTTGTCCGAGGCATGCCTCGCAGACGGTCTTCCTAGTCAACACCTTCATCACATGCTCCTCCACGTAGTCGCTTCGAAGCTCGTTTGACGCTCTACCTTTAGCCTTAATAATTATTAGGGAAAGGTCCTCCGAGACTTTTATGTCAACTTCTCGAAGGAGCCCACGTACCCGTGCTATCTTTGAGATGTTCTTCTCGAGATCCTCCTCCAGATCCTCTCGCGAGGAGAGCCACTTGTCCTTCCTTATACTAAGCGAGCCACAAATCCTGCACACATGTAGCTCGACATGATCAGACTTCAACTCGAGTAAGGGGTGCTCTTTCCTATAGCAGTCCTCGCATAGACCCTCAACTAGCTTATCCGTCTCCCTGCCACAGGCTGGACATATGAGCAGCCTCTGCATCACAACCCGTCACATCGACTCGAACGGCATCTTAAAAATTTGCACATGGGGTATACCGGCTACCTCGACGCTGGCCTCGCGCACAGTTGGAAAAATCTTGACAAGCTTCTCGACACATGTTCTGCCAAAAGCCGTTATGCTGTCTGCACGTGACAATACTCTTTCTAGCTCGGGGGAATCCACGTCAAGCAGCAAGCCCCCGAAAAACTCATGGGTAAGCCTTACTTTTATCTTTCCCTGGGAGAACTCCCTCCCAAGCAACTCCTCATCACACATGGCCACCATGGTGTACTGGCTGGTCTCGTGAACCTTGACGGATACCCGGGCCACCGTTGATATACCTCAGATTCTTTACCTTTTACCATGGATAAAAAGCTTGCCTCCCAACCTGCAAAAGCCTTTTGAGCGTGAAGCGAGCATGAAAAGTGGATGATGAGGGTTGGTATTAACGACCGGTGAGTTGTGATACCAGGACTGACAGTTTTAAGCCCTCAAAATATTGGCGAGTTTGTCTTTTACAACTATGCCCTTGCCATTCTGGATGTCAAAGACGTATATATCGGGGGGCACAGGCCTCCACCGCATCTTGCGGACGAAGAGTGTACGGTAAAAGGTGTTCTTGACTCTCTCGAGTCCAAGCACGAAGACTCCTGCAGCTAGGAACTCCTCTACGCCGAAGCGGCTTAGTGCGGTGCTTCCTGTCGGTATCTCTGATACGATGATGTTTGTCGTTCCTATCCTCTTCTCAAGGTTTATTATAAGGTTTTTAATATACTCGCGAGTCCAAGCGACATCACCCTCATTCACCATAAGGGGGGCTATAGGGTCTATTACCAGCCTTTTCGCCTCAATCTTCCTCGTCTCTTCCAGTATACCATAGACTATTGAGTCCACCACAGTGTTTGCGGGCTTGTTCTTGAGCCTCTCGACGAAGTCGGGCATGAGGGTTAACACGTTCAGCATCCCCTGGCTTATTAGGGATTCCACGTCCCAGCCGAAGTCGTTAGCACCCCTCACAAAGTCGTCGTAGTCCTCGTCTACAAGCACGTATATGCCGGGCTCCCCCATCCTGATACCTTGTATAAGGAACGTCAACGAGAATAACGTTTTTCCTGTTCCCGTCTCTCCTGTAACGAGATAAGACCTGCCTCGAAGCAACCCCCCTATTCTCTCGTCAAGTCCCTCTATGCCCGTCTTGACCAGGTCGTATCCCCGTCTCTCACCGCCTACAAGTGCCTTTTCCTCGTGGACCAGCTGCTCATCCGGAGTAGCCTCCGACGGGGGCTGCGCGTCTTCAACAGGTATATTGGTGGGGGAAGGCATGTTTTTGTCGAAACGCTTACGCCCAAGCATATGTTCTTAACCTGGACCAGCTAAATAAGTGAATCGCATGGGATTTGTAGAGATAAACGCCATCGTCAAGAGGCCCAGGAGCGGGACATTGAGAGTTGCACTGCTATACCCTTCGCTTTACCTAGTGGCGGCTGACTCGTTGAGCTATCAAATGCTCTACTACTATCTAAACCAGCAGGATGATGTTTATGCCGAGCGCTTTGTCCTCGATACTGATGGATCCCCTAGGGTTGAAAGCCTGGAAACAGGCTCCCACCTACGCCAGTTTGACCTCATAGTCGTCTCGGTGCACTACGAGCTAGACCTTGTCAATATTTTACGCTTCCTCATAGCAGCCGGGATACCGCCGAGATCAAGGGATCGGGTGGCTCCCATAATAATTGCTGGGGGACCACCTGTTATAGCTAATCCCGTGCCACTCTCTGAGTATATAGATGTACTAGCGGTGGGCGAGATAGAGGAGATAATGCCGTTTTTCCTCGAGAAAGTCAGAGAGAACGGTTTAGACAAAGACCAACTACTGGATGCCCTCCCCGCCTCCAAGGGGTTCTACGTGCCGCATCATAATAATGGAGAACCCGTAGACTTCATTTTCCCGAAAAGCCTCCCACGAGAATTCCACCCAGCTGCTCAGTTCCAGCCGCTGGAGTATAAAGGGTGGAGGCGCAGGACAGCTGTAGAGACTTCACGGGGGTGTTACAGGAGCTGCAGGTTCTGCTTGGAGGGCAGGATATTCAACGTCATGCGCGAGAGGCCTCTGAAGGATGTCATCGAGATAGCCTTAGAGGGAAGTAGCTCAAACAAGACGCGGCTAGTAAAGCTTGTAAGCCTCTCCTATTTCGATCACAGTAAGGCCAAGGAGATCTTGGAGAGGTTGATCGAGGAGGACTTCATGTTTTCAACACCGAGTTTTCGCGCGGAGACACTCGACGAGGACAAGCTCGAGCTTGTCAAGCAGGGCGGGCAGAAGACGCTAGTCATGGCTCCCGAGACGGGATCCAAGAGGCTTGCCCTTACTATAGGTAAGTACCTAAGCCTCGACAGAGCACTCGAGGTTGCGGCCATCGCCAAAAGGCACGGCTTTAAGAGCCTTAAACTCTACCTGATGGTGGGGATTCCGGGAGAGACTATTGAGGACCTTGTAGAGACAGTGAAGTATATCGAAAGGATTTCACAGGAGTCCGGCTTCAGAGGGGAGAGAGAGCTTAAGCTAACGGTGAGCCCGTTTGTGCCGAAGCCACACACCCCCCTTCAAGACGCGGCATTCATAGGGCTTAGAGAGGCTAGGAGGAGAATCGATTTCCTGCAGAGAAGCCTTGGGGCAATAGCTAGTATCAGGGAGTATGATCCCAGGCTTGCAGCAATACAAACGGTGATAGCCAGGGGCGATGCAGAGGTGGGTAGACTGCTACTGGAGTGGGCTTTCCTCGGAGGTGGTTTAGGGGCGTGGCGTAGAGCAGCACATAATGTTGGATTGAATGTTAAGAGATATCTTGGCGTTCTAAGTCAGCCCCACCCGTGGGACTTTATACGCCTGAGTCCACGCGCTTTATGGCTTAAGGCGGGCTAGCCTGGGCTGAATACACTCCCTAAGCCTCTTAGCATGTTCTCGCCTCGTGTAAACCCTTACAGGAGAATATGCAAAGTCCTTGAGAGCCTTTAACAGGCTTCCGTTGACGTTCATGATGCTCTCGAGCCTGTCCCCGCGTATGATCAGCAGGCTGTCCGGATCCTTTACAGGGATGAGCTTTGGGATGTGCACGATAACCCATTCTTGAGGAATACCGCACTCGGCTGAGGCTTCCAGAAGCTCGCCAGTAACGTCTTGATGTGAACTTGACGGAAGATGAACTTCGGCGACAAGGACTGGGATCTCTCCGTGTAAAAACATGCGGGAGGCCTCGCCCAGCCACCCTCCCCGCCTTGAGAGGCCCTTGATCTTTTCGAGTAAGAAGCAGTCGTCGAAGAAGCACCATTCCCCGCTAGCAATGATCTCGGATGGGGGTTCTAATAAGTTCTCTTCAATCATGTTGTTGTAAATTTTAGCGAGGAGGGCTTCTAAGGCTGTAACATGCTTGTGGTAGTAAACTCGTCTGAAAAGCTCGAGCCTAGTAATGATGAGCGCCTCTACGGCGACTTCTGAGCCTTCGCTGAAGGCCATCACCCATCTGCTGCCCAACTTCACAAGCCGAGCGTGTCTGATAACCCTCTCTAGGTCAACCCCCTTGTAGGGCAG
>NZ_JBMFLX010000100.1:0-4810 GCF_049970975.1 Infirmifilum sp.
CTCCCCCCAGCGCCTATCCGGGCCCTCCCACAAGGCCCAGAGCCGCACCCACCACCCGCAGACGCCCTTCCTGGCACATCCGCAACGCTAGCGGCCCGCCAGCCTCTCCTTTACCTCGCCTGCGTCGCTCCTCAGCTGGACGATCTCGCGGTGCACCTCGACCATCAGCCTCCGCATGTCGAACATGGTCTCCCGCACCTCGCCGAGCAGCTGATACACGCCGTCAACCCTCTTGCCGAGAGGGTCGGCCACCGCATCGATTCTCTTGCTGGTCTCGCCAATCCTCCTGTTGAGGTCCCCTCACCACCGCGATCGTCAGTACTGCTGGGCCCCCGGCCTAAGCTTTTCGCCCTCCTCAAGCCTCTTTACGACGACCTCGAGGGCCCTATCCAAGGCCGGCGGGAGGTATTCTACTATATGCGCGGAGGGCTATTTAAGCAACTTACGTGCGACGGCTTTCGTTGCCGAGCGCCTCCTCGAACCTCTCCATCTGGCCCCCCGAGTCCAGCTTCACCCGAACAAGGGGTCGCGGGATCCCCTGGAAGCTCCAAACGCTGGGGCCGAAGCCGATTTCTAGTCCTTCGCGGAGGATATGGCGTGGGCAGCTACAAGGTTCAGGTCACCGTCAAGGAGGTTCGCGGCCGCTGCGCAGCGGGCTACGCCCCGGGCGACTCCTTCACGGCCGAGGGGTTCTACATAGCGCCCGGGCAGAGCGTGAGGGTGTGCCTCCACGCTCTTGGCTCGATGCTCACGCTACTGTCCCCCCTCCTGAAGGGCGTCCCGGCCAGGCAGCTCGGCATCGACACCGAGGACGACGTAGGCTACGCCCAGTGCCCGGATCCCGGGAAGCCCTACACGTGCAGGGGGACGGTGGCGTTCGAGCTCAGAAGGGAAGAGTTAAAGGAAGAGGTCAGTTCTTTAACCTAATTCTAAACTTTTAATAACCAGTTTAAAACTTCTTTAACTAAACTTAAGAGCTGGATCTCAGAAGCTGCAGGTTTGGGCGAACCCCTAACTATCACCACCTATCTCATTCCCTGCTATCGGTGCAGCAGCAGGCCGTAATTGCAGGAGACACCTTCCCAACGGTCAAGCTCGAAAATCTCATACCCGATCGCCTTCAACCTCCCTAAGAGGTGGACGTTACTTCTGAGGATCTCGATCACTAGCACTCTCGGAGGATTCTTTTGAAGAATGTTCTCCATACCATTGATGACCTTCATCTCATGCCCTTCAACGTCAATTTTAACTATTTCGATCGTTTTTAGATTGAGCAGCCTTACGAGCGTATCCATTCGCAGCGTGAGCACCTTCACGGTCTTCTCGCAACCTTCCGACTTCTCAAGCGTGTGTGCGCCGGAGGATTTCTGCACGCACAGCTCAGCCCAGCCGTCCCTATCGGAGAGCGCTACGGGCAACGCTACAACCTTGCTTTGGAGGCCGTTGATGACCACGTTTCTCATTAGTAGCGTGAAGTTGGAAGGCTCTGGCTCCAAAGCGTAAACTCTCGCGACTCTCCTCGCTAAGCCGACGGCGTAGAGGCCTATGTGCGCGCCCACGTCGAGGAAGGTGTCGCTCGGCTCAGCGCTCCGCAGGAGGAAGCGCATGGTCTTCGGCTCGAAGGGCCAGGCGAAGCGCCACCAGTCCTGTGCTCTAGCGTAGTAAATCATGCCTGCGCTCTCAAACTCGAACACGACGCGCCTCAGCAGGGGAAGCCCCGAGAGGCGGAGGAGCACGAGCTTGGCTGGCCCCGGGAGCCCCATTAACAGGGAGCTTCGCAGGCCCACCATGGCTGCCCAGCTCCCAGCGCACTTAGGTCTCGCCATCTAGCCAACGTCCTCCTCCAGTATTTTAACGATTCTCTCAGCGGCCCTCCCGTCGCCCAGGGGGTTGGGCCATCCCCCTCGCCTCCCCACCATCTCCAGCGCCCTGCTGAGGATCCTCTGCGGATCCAAGCCGGCCACTGCGTTGGCTCCCACGTAGACAGTCTCGGGCCTCTCGGTGTTGTACCTCAGGGTCACGCAGGGCACCCCCAGGGTGCAGGCCTCCTCCTGCACGCCGCCCGAGTCGGTGAGCACGAGCCTCGCGCCCCTGAGGAGCTTGAGGAACTGGAAGTAGCCGAGCGGCTCGAGGAGGACGACGCCGTCGGACACCCTGATGCCGTGCTCCGCCAGCCTCGCGCGCGTGCGCGGGTGCGCCGGGAAGAGCACGGGCAGCCCCAGCCTCTCCGCTACCAGCCCGACGCCCCTCATCGCGCTGGCGAGGCGCTGGGGGTTGTCCACGTTCTCCTGCCTGTGGAGGGTGAGGAACGCGTACTCCTCCGGCGGGTCCAGGGGCAGCTCCGCCTCCTCTACGCGGCGCAGGTACATCGCCACGGCGTCAACCACGGTGTTGCCCGTGACGTAGACCCCCTCGAATACCCCCTCCCGCTCCAGGTTCCTCCTCGACAGCTGGGTGGGGGCGAAGAGGAGTGCCGAGACGTGGTCGACGACGACCCTGTTCACCTCCTCGGGCATGGACATGTCGAAGCTCCTCAGCCCCGCCTCCACGTGGGCCACCGGCACCCCCAGCTTCACCGCCGACAGTGCTCCGGCGAGCGTCGAGTTCGTGTCGCCCTGCACGACCACCGCGTCGGGCCCCTCCCTCACCAGCACCCTCTCGACGCCCACGAGTATCCTCGCGGTCTGCTCCGCGTGGGTCCCCGAGCCGGCGCCTAGGTTGTACCTGGGCTCGGGCAGCTCGAGCTGCTCGAAGAAGACCCTGTCCATGCTGTAGGAGTAGTGCTGCCCCGTGTGGATGATGAAGAAGTCGATGCCCCGCCTCTCCAGCTCCTTGACGACCGGCGCCAGCTTGATGATCTCGGGCCTCGTGCCCAAGACTACGGCGACCCTCATCCATCTCCCGCCGAACCCAACCTACTTGGCGAACCAGACTTGAGCGCAGTTTTCATGCGTCAACTGTTATCATTAAAAGTTAATCTTTTCCCGAAACCTATACCATAGTATTTAAACCCCTCTCCGTGCGCCACATACGGATCGAATACCCTTCTACCGTCGACAATTATCTTATGCCTCATCAGTTTGCCCACGCCACTTAAATCTACTTGCTTAAACTCTGGATGGTCAGTTACAACGACCACAGCATCTGTCTCCTTAAAAGCCTCCTCGAGGGAGGAGACTCTCTTTGCACCAAAGCTCTCACTCGTGTAGGGGTCGTAGACGATCACGTCCGCGCCCGCGTTGAGGAGCTCTCTGACGACGATCCCAGAGGGGCTTTCGCGGGTATCGCCTACACCGCCCTTATAAGCTGCTCCCAGAATGGCGATCCGCGCTCCCTTGATACTGATGCCATTTTCCCGCAAGGCGGTTTTAATAATCTTTATAGTATGGAGTGGCATGTAATCATTTATTCTACGCGCTAACAGTATGATATCCGATCCGAAGACTCCTTTACCAGTTTTGAACAGCATGTACGGATCCTTAGTCAGGCAGGGACCTCCAACACCGGGGCCCGGCTTATGAACGTTCACTCTAGGATGGGTATTTGCTAATTTGATCGCCTCGTAGACATCTACGCCCAATCTCTCAGATATTAATGCTAGAAGATTCGCAAAAGCAATATTAAGATCTCTAAAAGAGTTCTCTATAAGTTTGACGAACTCAGCAGTAGTGGCGTCAGTAGCGTAAAGCCTTTGATTAACATTACTGTACAGCTCGATGGCCTTCTGCGTGGACTTCGGGCCGACCCCTCCCACAACCCTCGGGACAGTCAACAACTCTTCAATGGCTCTGCCTGGAGCGACTCTTTCCGGAACGTAGGCCAAGTAGAAGTCTTCTTCAGCCCTCAGCCCGCTCTCTTCGAGGGTCCTCTTAACTAAGCCGGCAGTGGTTCCGGGCGGGACGGTTGATTCTATAGCAACCAACGAGCCAACTCTGAGAGCCCTTCTGACATACTCGAGGGCGGATTCTAGCTGACTAAGGTCAACGACATCCCCTCTTACAGGGGTGTTGACAGCGATGATAACAGCTTCAGAATTCCTAACGGCGGAGACTGCATCGGTGGTAGCTTTTAGCGTACCACGGGAAACGGCATCTCTAAGCATTTCATTAAGATGCTGTTCATGGAGGTAACTAATGCCTTTGTTAACCAAATCTACCTTCCTCTCGTCAACGTCGACGCCAACGACACTGAATCCTTTGCTGGCGAACACGACGGCTGTAGGGAGCCCTACGTAGCCGAGCCCCAAGACGCATAGCCTTGCTTTCATCTCGCCACCTCAGAGCCTGAAGGAAGAAATTCCTTGCGAGCCAATGGCAGAAAGCAGCGCACTTGAGTAGCGTCTCTACAAGCTATAAAGGCCTCTGTCCTTGCGAGCTGGAAAGCAAAGCAGTCTGAAGCCGGAATGTGATTAGCGACTTGCTCATCCTTTCCTTTCAAATCTTCTAGACCGTCAACGTGAGTAGCTTTACAGCCTGCTTTGGCAGCAACCAGCGCGCAACCTAGCGCCGAGCTAGCGTCGTCGTAGACCACAACGAGGTCGGGCCTCTCCCTCAGCAGGAACTCCTCCGCGCGCCTGATGATCTCGCCGACCTGGTAGCCGTGGGTTCCGCTGCCCACGCTGGGGAAGTAGTGCGGCTCCGGTATGGAGAGCTGCTCGAAGAAGACCCTGCTCATCTCGTAGTCGTAGTGCTGGCCGGTATCGACGATCACGTGCTCGAAGAGCCTAGAGAACGGCCCGTGGACCCCCGCGAGCTTGACGTAGTTGGGCCTAGCGCCCACTATCGACACTACCTTCATCCCATCACGCTAG
>NZ_JBMFLX010000101.1:0-4699 GCF_049970975.1 Infirmifilum sp.
TTTTCTTTGAAAAAGGCCCCGAGTAATAGGATTCCCGTCAAAAAATATTTTTTTAAAAAATGGTTCAGCAGCTTTTTCAAATATTAAAAAGGTACAAGGCCCTGGAAAATTACAAGATCATTAAAGGTGAGACTCCCATGCAACGCTCTGGCAAAATCATCCTGCAAGACTTTTTTGCGAGAAAACCCGATACAGTAGCACGTCAGCTCTTAGGTAAACTCTTGGTTAATATTAAGCTTGACATGGCAGGAGTTATCTTAGAAACAGAGCCTTATTTTGGCCCAGAAGACCCAGCTTCTAGAGCCAGGAAAGGGGGAGACCTGGCAAGGACGATGGCCTCTCAGCCCTGTACTGCTCTGGTCTATGGTGTTCATAGACAGTGGCTCCTAAACATAGTTGCGCACGAACCTAACTCTCTGGGAGCTGTACTGATCAGAGGCATCCTGCCAGTTAACGTTGCAAGTGGGACTGCTGCCGGCAAAGCGATATGGGGGCCTGGAAGAGTCACAAGGTATCTGGGGATCAATAAGGACCTTCACAAAAAGTTTCTCTGCTCTGAGGATAGCGAAGTACGACCCGTATATTTTCTAGATATAGATGAACCTTGTGTTTCTAGATCATCGAGGATTGGCGTCCGTGAAGACCTCCCGGAACCATTAAACTTTAAGATTAATTGCATTGACGAAATCAACAGAATGCTTAAAAAATGATTTGAAAATTACTTTAAACATAAAAAAATTTTTTAATAACGAGAAAGAAAATGAATATTAGCCTACTTCTGCATTTCAATTTAATGCTGGTTGAAACCTGGCGAGTGTACCAGCCGGACTGCCCCGTTGTTGAGGCTTCGGAGAAACTTCAATCAACGAGGCTTGAGGCGATATCCTCTCGCGTCTCCGGTAAGTACATTCAAGGCCATCTAGCCGTAGAGACACGCGTGCTGAGAGAGCTGATAAACGTGTTAAGGAATAGCCCGCGTATTTTAAAGGCAGAGATCCTCATGAAAGGAGTAGGTACTTCTATCATCTCACTTGCAATGCATCGAACTAATTTAATGAATTCTTTATCCGAGAATCCTAAGCTCCTATGGTTTAGTCCGATATTTGCCAAGGGGGGTTACGAGTACTGGATAGTTGTTTCTTTGGGAAGTACGCGTATGATCCGTGAAGCCCTGAAAGCAAATAATCATGAGATTAAGGTGGTGAACTCAAGAGTTCTCCCTGGGGCTTACCCGCGAATAGCTTCAATCATACAAGCCTGTACGAATTTGACGGATGTTAGCCGTAGAGCCTCAACTCCAGCTAACGATGTGATAAACGATATACTTTCAGGATCAACTCTTGGGAACGTGGCTCGGAAGCACGGGTACTCGAAAAGCTACCTATCGAGAAAGAGAAGAGAAGCATTAAGTACCTGTAAAGAAGCGTTGGATGCTTTAAGTTTGATATTTAAATTTTTTGATGAACCAGGTTGAAACATATCTTTATTTTTTCCCCTTGAGATATTTTAATGCTGAGCCCCATGAAAATAGTAGATTTGACTGTAGACCTTAAAACGAATACACCAGTCTTCCCCGGCTACCCTATCCCCATAATCCATCAATGGACGAGTGTGAAAGAGCATGGCTATTATAGCAATGTTCTCATGTTAGTGGAGCATACAGGTACACATGTTGACTCCCCGGCACACTTCATAGAGGGGGCTCCGACAATTGACAAGGTGCCACTCGAGAGATTCATGGGTAAGGGCGTTGTAGTGGATGCCACAGGTCTTGGACCTAAGGCACCTATTACGCGTGAGTTTTTGGAGAAAGCCCTTAAGGGTAAGGGTGTTGGCAAGGGCTGGGTCGTCCTTATAATGACGGGCTATGACTCTAAAGCCGGGACACCCGAGTGGTTTAACCATCCAGGCCTAGATGAAAGCGGGGCCAAGTATCTGGCAGAACTCGAGATTAATGCTGTGGGTATCGATGCGCCTAGCATTGACCAGGCACCCTTCCCAGGACACAAGGTGTTGCTTCCCAAGGGTATAGTTATATTTGAGAACCTGACCAACCTAAAAGAACTTGTAGGCAAGAACTTTCACTTCTACGGTTTCCCCCTTAAAATCTCCAACGGTTCAGCAAGCCCTGTGAGGGCATTGGCTGTTCTTGAGTAGGAGAAGCACCATGTCTAAACCATCTCATATTTTTTCTCCTCTCGCTGAGCAGCTAGAACCAGAGGGGGCATTCGTATACCTCGACCTAGCCAACGAGGCGAGGCGAAAGGGACTCGATATAATCAGCTTCGGCATAGGGCAGCCCGACTTCCAACCTCCACGAGAATCTATAGAGGCTGTCAAGGAGGCGTTGGAAAAAGGAAATACGAGATATATATCTCCGCTAGGCCTACAGGAGCTACGCGAGATGATAGCGAGGTATGTTAGCCAGAAGTACGGTGTGGACGTGAAGCCGAGCGAGGTCGCTGTCACCGTCGGGGCTAAAGCCGCCCTCTTCATGGCAATCTCGCTCCTGACTAGACCAGGTGACGATATCATAGTGCAAGACCCCGCTTTTCCAACCTACGAATGCGTGGTACGTTATGCAGGCGGAAGACCAGTATTTGTGAAACTCAGAGAAGAGAACGACTTTAGGCTTTTACACGAAGACGTGGATAAGGCCTTGACTAGTACGCGTAAACCAAGGGGTATGATTATTAACTCGCCTCACAATCCTACAGGCTCCGTTCTCGAGAAGAGTGACGTTGAGGGGTTGCTCGAACTCGCGAAAAGGAAAAACATGTACGTCATAAGTGACGAGATTTACGAGGACTACGTCTACGAGGGAAAGCATTACTCCTTCCTTTCAGACCCAGAGTGGAGAGATTATGTCGTCTATATAAGTGGTTTCTCCAAGACCTGGGGCATGACAGGGTTCAGGATTGGTTATGTTGTGGCCAACGAGAAAGTAATCAAGGCCATGGACGTTTTTGCCACGAACATGTATAGCTGCCCACCCGCACCCCTCCAATTCGCGGCAATCAAGGCTCTAGAGCTAGGGATAGACTGGTTTAAGCCCAAACTCCAGGACTACAAGAGGAGGCGTGACGTGGCCTGGGAGGAACTGTCTAAAATTCCAGGCGTCCACGTCGTGAAGTCAAGGGGCGCTTTCTACCTGTTCCCCAACGTGCAAGAAGCTTTACAGAGAACAGGGCTGAAGAGTGTCGACGAGCTAGCTAGACAACTACTGTTCGAGAAAGGCGTCGTATTACTCCCCGGGACGGCCTTTCCGCTCTGGGGCGGTGATGGCTATATGCGACTCTCTTATGTGCTTCCTGAGGAAAAGATACGTGAGGGTTTGAGGAGATTTAGGGAGTTTATTGTGGAGAAAGGTGGTGTTTCATGAGTGTGAAGTATAAGATTCCTATTGAGATAACAGTTGCTTATCTAGCAGCCCTGAGCCTCCTCGTAACGCTTCCACCCTTAGGCCTACCTGTATGGGCAACCTTCGTTACATGGGCTGGTTACTTCGCACTCGGGGCCGACAAGAAGGCCTTTAGGGAGCTTTACAAGGCCATTCCCCTGGGAGGCATCTTCGGATGGCTGGCGGTCGTGGGCTTTGATTTTGCCATAAAGGCTATGCCTGGCATACACTGGATAATCCCCGTAATGATTGTCGAGTTCCTAGACGTCTTGGTGCTCATGTACATTATATCTTGGTTCAAGTTCGTGGGTGCCGCCGTCTTCTTTGCTTTTCCCAGCTACTTTGGAACCTATTACGGGGGGTTCTTCCCAAAGACGGGCGACTTGATCACCGATGCCACCATGGCTCTTGTCTGGCAGGTCGCCGCGAACCTGCTTGGTCCAATTTTCGGGTTCTTGAGCATATACCTCTCGTTCCCGGAGAAAAGGTGAGCAAGTGAAAGCGAAGTTCTATGGAGTCATATCCCCGTTTATAACTCCCTTCAAAGAGGACTATACGATTGACGAGGAAGCCGTCAAGTGGCTGGCTAGACACCAGGCTGAGAACGGTGTCCACGGCATCTTCCCGAATAGCACTACCGGAGAGTTCGTACACCTCTCTAGGGAGGAGTCAATAACAATTACACGGCTAGTACTCGAGGCTGTAGGCGGGAAAGTCTGGGTCATCCCAGGAATTAGTGCCAATTATACTGAGGACTGCGTCAGCCTGGCAAGAACCTTTAAGGAGATGGGCGTTGACGGCGCCGTGGTAACGCCACCGTACTTTTTCAAGGTATCTCCTGAACGACTAAAGGTACACTTCTCCACAATACTAGAAAAGGTAGACCTCCCTTTAATCATCTACAACATACCCGCCACCACGGGCATAAACATCCCTGTGAGCCTATACCAGCAACTGGCCAGGGAGTACAGCCACCTCGCGGGAGCGAAAGCTACCATCGAAAGCTTCACCTACTTCAGGCAACTGATACAGATAGTTAAGGCTGAAAGGAAAGATTTTGCCGTCCTGACAGGCTTGGACGACCTTTTACTCCCAGTGCTTATGATGGGCGGAGACGGGGGTATAATGGCTCTCGCAAACGTAGCCCCACATCTACACAGAGCCGTGTACGACTCCTTTATAAGCGGCGACCTAGCAAAAGCGGTCGAAAACTGGCATAGACTGCTAACCCTCACAAAAGTTTACGACTATGCAACATCTTTCCCGACCTCTGTGAAGACTCTTCTAGAGGTGCTTGGA
>NZ_JBMFLX010000102.1:0-4689 GCF_049970975.1 Infirmifilum sp.
GGGGAAGCACTATTCCACTGAGACTATATTGGATGGTTAAACCCATATCGCGTTTGTGGCTTAACTTATTTTTATTAGATTACGCTATTTATGCGAGCTATGTAAGCACCAGTCTTTTCTGCAGGAAAAGTGTTGTAGTTGCTGACAGATTCGCACTTGACATACTAGTTGACGTCATATATGATACTCACCTAAACCCTCTAAAGCATCTCGTAGGTAGATTCTTTTACCTTCTTTTATACAAGTCGCTAAGAACCGGTAAAGCGAGAGGTGTTGTTATGCTTGTTGACGAGGAAACAGTGTTTAGCAGGAGAAAGGACATACCACTGAGAAACTATGTCAGATTTAGAATCCCTATATATAGAAAACTAGCCAAACATCTAGGCTTACCTGTAATTGATGGTAGAGCAGAGCTTGCTGAGAACTTCAAAACAGTACTTAAAGCGGTTGGTGTAAATGGTTAAGAGGATCGCTATAATATCGAGAGAAAAACTAAATATCGAGAAACATACCTCTGGTCAGGAATTCTACCTGAAAATACTAGTTAATTCTCTACGAAGAATAGGTGTTGATGTGGGGCTACTAACAATCAACGAGGCTTTAAGGAGCGGTGGCGATTATGATGCTCTACACTTATACTATGTTGGCTTAGCTGATGTCATTAAGTTACGTAAGAAATTTAACAACTCAAAATTTGTATACCATGTATATCATGTAGAAGACTCCACATGGAGTTATCCTCGAACTTTATTATGGCAAGGATTTCTAATCTCCATCCAATTTGCTATAGATGTGTATCTAGCAACATCTAGAAGTTTATTGAAGTGGCTTAAAAGTAAAATATTACTGTCTAAGTATATATTAATCGAACCATATATCAACTGTAACAATGGCTTCTTTAATAACTTTGAATATGTTGTAAAAGAAAAGTTCCAAGATTTACGTGAACTCATACTTTTGTACATTGGTAGAGTGAATCCATGGAGGTTCCCGTTAAAAGAGGTCATTGAATCTCTTAAACCTCTCTTGAAGAGAATCCCTGTAAAGCTTATTGTAGTTTCAAAGCTTAGCGAGAAAGACAAAATCAACACGTTTAAGCCTTATGAAAAATTAGAGGTGATTATAATTGATAGGTGGCTTAGCGACGACGAGAAAAGGGAAGTATTCCGTAAGGCGCACTTCTTTCTTTTTCCTGCCAAGGGCAATACTGCTATGAATCCTCCAATAACGGTGCTTGAGTCTGTTTGCTATGGTACATTGCCACTTGTCACGACCATAGTGATCAAAGATATTGATATTCCAAAGGAGCTTGTTGCCTATGGAGTAAATGAAATTCCCGAAAGGATTACACAACTGATCGAGGACCCCATGCTTCTTTCAAGCACTATAAACGGTATAAAAAGTAGTTTTAGGAGGTTCTACGATGAGAATAGATTCATCGGTGCTCTTAGAGAAGTTATTTAACTCAATACCAGCTACTTTAAACATTATTCGGGATCCCCTAGCACAAAGCTTATTAGGGTTCGTGAGCGATAACAAATATCCTTCACACTCTCTGAAGTACTTGGTTAAATACGCATACATAAATAAGGTTTTAAACTTGCTTGTGATTCGCAGTCCATCAATATTTAAAGGAACCGAGTTAGCAGAGAGACTAGTAAATCAGAGAATAAAGTTTCTTAAGCATTTACATGCTCTAGTCGACGTACTAGAAAGGATTAACATCGAGTACGTTGTATTTAAAACCTATAGACCAGTACCTGAAACACCAGTCGATATAGACATTTGTGTGTATGGTTTAGAAGACGCCCTGCAGATAGTTAAGGCTTTGAAAACTAAGTTTAAGATAGAAATATGTAACGTAGATAGATTCTCCATAGGCATAAGGATCTCCGATCTTGGTGAATATATAGATATCTACGTCTATCCTCATGTAGCAAACTTTATTTATTTGAATAACAGAGTTTTGCTAGATAACAAACAATATATCGACGTTAATGAATTTAATCTGGAGTTTCAAATTCCAATACCGAGTTTCACCGCTGAAGCGCTTGCAGTTATATCTCACGCCATTATCAAAGAAGGTGTTATGACGCTTAACGATGTTCTCACTACTGTAACCTACATGCAAACAAACCTTGAAGATATACTTGCCTTGGCAAAAAGAGAGTCACTAGACCTAGCAGTCGGACCTTTTCTGAAAAAGCTGGAAAGTGGGAGATTTCCGGCTAGGTTTACGGTTTTAGAGAGATTCCTAGCAATTGCTCAACGTTCCATGAAGAGGGAGAGTTTTATCTCTATACCGTATTTTTTAAGAGGTGTTGTTAAAAAGAGAGAAGCGCTCCTTGAGGCTTCACGAAAAGTAACCTACGTAAGAGGACTGAATAGGTAGAATATTTAACATCACGCATCTTAGATGTAAAGCAATTAATTTGACGCCCTACGACTCAAATTGACCATACCCGCTCTTAAAATGATTGAAGAGCAACTAATCAAAACACGCCAGGTCGGCTTTTAGCGTTTACTAATCTTTGTGAGAAATTGGCTTGAGAGTTCCAAAGGGTTGAATATTCATGAGCAGACTTAGCATCCTTATAGTTTCCGAAAAATGGTGGCCAGATAATGGGGGAGGATCGCTTGCCACGTACTTAATAACTAAATTGCTAGCAAATCACTTCAATGTAATTGTTTTAACCGGTAGTGGAACCTTTGAAAAAATCAACAATGTTAAGTTTATTCAAACAGAACGGTTGAAGGCAAGTAGTAAGCATGAACTATGGCTTAAAACGCTTCAGCTTAGTAGAGAGCAGTGGTTTAGAAATCTTGTAGAAAAAGTTGATGTAGTATACGTGCCGGGCTTCTCATTTCCTATAATACCCCTTGCTAAGAGAATGAATAGGAAGGTAGTTGTCCACTTACATGGATATATTCCAGTAAGCTACACAGCCGTCATACCAGCACCATATGAGCAGTATAAGAAGGTAATGAAAAAGTTCAACATATGGCTTGAAAGTAGAAATAGCATTAAGCATGTTTTGGTAGCAGGATTCGCCCAAGAGATAGTTACAAAACTTGCTAGGACATGGATAAGCCAGGCGGATAAAGTGTTATGCGTTTCTAATAGACATGCAAGCATAGTAGGGGAGTTAGCTCCAGAATTAAGGGGTAAAATAGCTGTTGTCTATAACCCGCCGCCTGAAGTGAGTTCCATAAATAAGGAGCTAACTGATGATCCGCTACTTATTTATGTTGGCGGTGATAGCTTCATAAAGGGCTTTCACATACTACTTAGTGCAATTCCCAGATTGATCAGGTCTGGTGTTAGGCTTAGGTTATTTGGTGATTATAGGAGAGTCATTAAGATGTATAATGTTGAGTTTGTGGGTAGAATCCCACATGATCGCTTAATGCAGGAGCATAGATATGCCTGGGGCCTGCTATTTCCATCAATAAATGAGGAGCCGCTACCATACGCAGTGATCGAGTCTGCAGTTTCTGGCACGGTGCCGCTGGTATCTAATGCTGGTGGTGCTGTCGAGGTACTTAGGGGGACTCCAGCAGAGAAGTTTGTATTCAGAGTTAATGATCCAAGTGACTTAGTTGATAAAGTCTTAAGCTTAGTTGCTGAGGGGTCTAAACACGTTGTTGAGATGGGGCTTGAAACCAGGGAAGTAGTGGTTAAGCGCCTTGAGGAATCATCGAGGCAATTAATTAGGCACATATTGAGCACTGTTGAGTAGTATGGAGACTCCAAAGATTTTCAGTTCGCAGATGATGCTGGCTTTATTGGATTTTAATTAATTAGGTTTTAGTTGTTGCTGGGCATAGCGTTAGAGTTCTCAATAACCTAGTCACAGGCTCTCCTGATAACCTTAGAGGAGTTATTGATTCTATCGAACTTGTTAAAGATGATATCAGAGATTGTGAGGTTGTCGAGGATATTGCTAGGAGTACACACAATGTGGTGGAGACCTCGAAAAACATAGACACGTTTATATTCGCGTCCTCTAGCATTATTTATTGCGAGAATCTGAAGCTACCGATACCTGAGCATTACCCGCTTAACCCAAAGTTGCCTTACGCGGCATTCAAGACCTCTGACGAGACCTTCATCAAGGCCTTCTCCAAGCTGTAAGGCTTTAGACCCTCATCCTTAGACTCTTTAACGTCTACGGTCCCAAGCAGTCCAGGGCCTATGCCGGCGTCATTATTGAGTTTATTAGGAGGGTCTCTAGGGGTGAGCCTCCCGTGATTTTCGGTGATGGTGAGCAGATCAGGGATTTCGTACATGTTAATGAAGTGGTCAATGCCATAATGCTTGCCTTAGGTAACGATAAAGCCAGGGGTATTTACAATATCGGCAGTGGTACTGCCACATCAATAAATGAGTTAGCAAAAATATTACGCAACGCGATGGGTAGGGGAGGACTTAAGACCCATCTATACGCCACCAATGTCGGGTGACATTAAACATTCGGTGGCAGACATAACTAGGGCTATGAGGGGGTTAAGGTTTAGGCCTAGTATCAGGCTTGAGGATGGATTAAGGGATTTGGTATCCATGTATGGTGCTCGTTAGTTTAACGTTTGATGATGGTTTTATGGAGCAGTTACGTATTGCCAGGTACCTTGCTAGGCGCGGTATTAGGGCTACGTTCTTCGTAATAACTGGGCTTAGGGAGTACATGG
>NZ_JBMFLX010000103.1:0-4670 GCF_049970975.1 Infirmifilum sp.
TGGTTCTGAAGTAGCTCTATGGTGTCGGCGAGCATGCCTCTCAGTTCTTCAAGAGAGGCTTGGACTTGAGCCTGAAGAGTTCTGAGAGGCGCTCTAAGAGGTTCTTGTAATGACTCAGGGATAGCGCTGAGCCTGCGATCAATGCTGTTGAGAGCCGATTGGATCTCTACTAAGATTTTCTCGGTTGATTCTTCACGTTCCTTTGGCTTTCGTAGAAACGACATATCAGCACCTCCAGTTATTCTTGTAAAAGAGTTATAATTTAGTATCGCTTAATAAAATTCACTCTTCCTTGACCTTGCTTTCCCCTTGTTGCAAGATGTTCTTCTCCAAATATGAGAGTTTGAGGGAGAGTTCTTGAGTTGAAAGCCTAAGCTCGTTTAGCGCGGCCAGGATGTTCTCCTCCAGTCTTCCAATTCTCTGTGAAAGCTCACTTAGAAGAACCTCCGTATCAGAGTATTTCGATCGCAGACCGCTTGTCTCAGCTTTAACGGCTGTCGTAGTATCCATTAAAACTAGTTCTACCTCTTTCAACTTGGAGATAATGGCATTAATGTCAGACTCGACTTGATGTAGAGAGTCGTATAAACGCCCAGTTTCGCTTGAAAGCTTTTCTAGAAATAAATCGAGAGAGAGTCTTATCTCGTTTTTAGTGCTTTGAGTTTCTTGTTTTAGCTCCGTTAAGGTTTTTTTGGCTTCATCCGAGAATTTCTCTCTCTCGCTTTTAAAGCTCTGGAGGTGACTTTCAAGAGAGCCCTCGAGTTCCCGGATATTTTCCTGCAGAGCTCCTACTCGAGAGTTTAGAAAGTCCAGGGTGACTTTAAGGGCGTACACGCCGTTATTGAGTCTTTGCAAAGCCGCGAGGAGAACTGCGATGTCTCCTTCCCCAACCTCTACGATTTCGATATCATCTTCTCGACGTGAGCCGGACATGAGCCCTGGTTATGATCACGAGCTACTTGAATAAATCACTATTGTTGTACAGCAGTCTCTGTGCCACCTGTTTCTTTCGCGCCACGCAAAGAATTAACCATTTTTTCGATTGTTTCCTTATCCGTCTTTGAGAAATCACTCTTGGCAGCTACCTTAGCACCCCTTTCCGAAAGTTTGTAGTAAGGTCGGTAGAGGCTTAGATAGCTTCCACCTGTCGAGTAGATAAGCTTAAGGTAGCCTTTTTTTACTAGCTCTTCCAACTTCTCGTCTAGCTGCTTGGAAAACGGAACTTGGCCTGCGAAAGTGAATCCAAGAGCTACTCCATGCTCAGTTTGCAGCTTATATACTAGCTCGTGGATACGTTTTCTCGATACGGCCTTGCCGTACACGTAAAAAAGGTAAAGCAGTCTCTTTTCAGCTTGATCAAGCTTTATAGGCAATTAAAAACCACCATTCGCTTTTCAAAAGTTAAAATTTAAAAATATTTCCATTCTCAACTCCGAGGTAAAGAGTGGCTGGCTGCGAAATATGCGGGAGAGCGGGTAAACTCCGCATCTGTAAAATATGTGGTAGGAAAGTATGCCCGGAGCACTTTGATGAGAAGAGAAATATTTGCGTTGCTTGCGCTGAAACGTTGTGCGAGGTTTGCGGTAACAAGCTCTCAATCGGGAACTGTGCTTACTGCGGACGATTAGTATGCGAAGACTGTTCCATGGAAATAGGTCCTGCGCTTGTGTGTAGAGAGTGTTATCAGAAAATTGAGCGACTTTCACTTAAACTTTAACTTATAGACTCCCTTTTTCTCCTCTTCGACCACTAGTCCCGCGTAATCCCCATTATATAACTTGAAATCAACCTCACTTAACCCAATCCCCGCCTTCTTTAACTCGCCCCTAAGCCTGAACAGAAGATTATCAACGGCTTTTTTCAAGAGTCCATCATAGCCTTCAAGTTCGCTCCTCCTCGATAGATATATGTTTCTAATTTTTACGCTAACGTAAAACTTCAGGATATATGATAAGTTCATCAGGACAAGTGTTGAAAGTAGAAGAATGTAGGCCAGAAAAAGTTCAAGGTTTAATAACATAAGTATTAGTGAGCCGATCATTCCTGCAAATGATGCCATAAACAGAATGTCTGCTATGGAGTCGGCCCTCTTTATCCTTGGAAAAGATTTGTCCTGTGTGGGCCAAAGGGCTATAGTTTTCAATACTATCTGAACCTCCCTCCACAAATCTCCCTCTAACCTCAACTCTGATATGTATCGCAGGGCACGGCTCGTATTAAAGAGTCTAAAAGCTCGTATTGCATCCAACTCCTCAATAAGTTCCTTTATAATTTTTGCCTTTCTACGGGATTTCTCTCTAGGCGTAAGAGACACGTATCAATTTAAAGCATCATCATTTAATACTTTGCGAAGAAACTGTCAAGAGTCTTTTGCCCTTTCGTTTCTTCCCCCTTTATAATGCGAGAAATCCTCTTGAAATCATCCTCAAGAGACGATCTCATGCCTGGGTTGTAAAGCGCGGCTGCTGGATGAAGCGTTGGAAAAACAACTAGAGACCCCCAGCTCTCCTCGACCATGAACTCCCTGCCCCTCACACCCATTATCGAATTCACAGCGCGTCCATGCATGCCTAGAACTGTCCTAGTGCTGTGTCGGCCTAGCGTTATTATCACCCTGGGCTTTATCGCCTCAAGTTGTCTTCTGAGATAGGGCAGACACGCTTTAATCTCCTCCTCGCGAGGCTCCCTGTTTCCAGGGGGACGACACTTCACGACATTCGTTATGAATACAGATTCCCGAGAGATACCATTTGAGCTCAACAATTGTGTGAGAAGCTGTCCTGCTGAGCCCACAAAAGGTCTACCCTGGACGTCCTCGCTTTGCCCCGGGGCTTCTCCTATGAAAACGACTCCACTGCAGGGGTCTCCTTCCCCGGGCACGGCATTAGTACGATTCAAGTGTAGAGGGCAGCGAGTGCATACTCTGATCTCCTCTGCTATCTTTTCAAGTTCCCGTTTTATCTCCTCACAATTCCTCGACGAGGAGCTCGGCATAATTTCTGTCTACCCTTAATTCAGCCTTGTCTCCAGTTCTAAGCGTATTAAAGGCTTCTTCACTTATTCCGGTCATCGAGGGCACACCTCCTATTACACAGCCAACTATTACTACCTCGTCCGGCTTGAGCGTAACTATTCCGGCTGGTGCTATCCCACGCCTGGCCAAGCGCAGTATGATGTAGGATCCGACTGTACTCCCCTTTGAATGGGGAAAAACCAGTATCCTATCCTTTAAGACTTCCCCGTATAAAGGATGCCCAGGTTCGGTAACCTTAGATGTTAGAGGATCCACACCGCCATAAAATGTTATGGGCTCAGGAGAGACTAAGAGTTCGGCTTTTGCTACCCCCTCCGAGACCGGATGACCAGGTATTTTCATATCTATTCACACGCCGCGAACAGAGATATAATTTACAACTACTATGTGAAAGCCATTTCTATAGCTTTTTGCCGCGAAACAAGCTTGACCTTGTAACCTTGTGCTTTGAGATA
The DNA here is from genome assembly GCF_049970975.1 of Infirmifilum sp. Lineage (NCBI taxonomy): Archaea > Thermoproteati > Thermoproteota > Thermoprotei > Thermofilales > Thermofilaceae > Infirmifilum > Infirmifilum sp. The sequence goes on from NZ_JBMFLX010000103.1 coordinate 3,490, forward strand.
AAAGGCGGCTTTACCCGAATCGGTGATAACCTCCTTGCCAGCATATATGTTGAGGGGTGAGACGACCATACAGGTGTCGGCAAAGACATAAACATTCTTCTCCCTTAGCTTTGGCATGTATGCGCTTAACGCCTCATAGACCTCCCTACTCGTATAAAGGAAAATCTTTCTTGTAGCGGTACCATTTTCAGGTAGACGGCTGATGATGTCCATTATCTCATCTAACGAGAGGTGTGGACATCCAAGAACTATGGCTCCTTCATCGGTCCCCGAGTAATTATCTAGTGTTTCGCGGAGCATCTTGAAATCCACTTCTATTGTGTCAACCCCGCTTGCCGGATAATTTTCAGGCGAAGCCCCCTCTATGAGGACTAGCCCTGTACCCCCCGTTGCCCCGACTGCGGCTAAAAAAAGTTTAATATAGTCTAACCTCTCCTTTGATAGCTTGAGACCCCGCACAAGAGGAACCCGGTTTCCTGTAAGTGCGCCTACGAGTAGCCCTGCCACCGAATACATGTTTTGCTCCTCTACCTCCTTTGAGACACTTGTAAAATCTATGACAAGTTCTGGTCGCCTGTTCGACTCGACGTGTAAGCCGGCTAGTGGGGCTCGTCCGACAATAGCTTCGAAGAGCGCAAGGGGGCCTCCGTCACGGTTGGATCTAGCGCCTATGATGCTATTAGCGTACAGCACTGCATTACTTTCAGACCATGCAAGATGATCCCCGTAACTTATATCCTCGTAGAGATAAGGGGTACAGGTAAGCGTGGGCTTAACCCCCAGTGCTGCCAGGGCGTTTATTATTCTCATTTGTTTTTCAAAATAGCCCTTATCAACGCCCATGTTCCTCCATTGGGCTAGGTCTAAGCCAGCTGGATTCATTGAAGAGGGGACGCTTACTCTCCCACCTTTAGCCGCTAGCTCCTCCAGAAATTGGAGGCCCTCGTCTCCAATATTCTTGTACGAAATACCTGATATATGTGCGTTTTTTACCCTTACAAGCCTTTCAGCTTTAAGCGCCTCAGCCACTCTTAAAACCGTTTTCATTGCCATTGCGATAGCTTCTCCATACTCTCCGTCCAGCATTTTTTCCTCTTCAGGATCGAGGTACATACCTGATAGACAGTTATAGAGATCTCTATTAAAATAGGTTTAGGTCTTTGCCAGCTTATAGTTCTCTA
>NZ_JBMFLX010000104.1:0-4625 GCF_049970975.1 Infirmifilum sp.
CCCAGGAGGGGTCTGACTCGAGCTTATAGGTCACCTTCCTGTAGTATTCGGCTGTGAATACGTCATTAAACACCACGCATGGCTGGAGCACATCTATAAGGGCTGAGCCCCTATGCCTTATAGCTTGTACTATTATGTTCTTCAGGTGGGGGGTGTCGAATGCATAGCTTCTAGCTACAAAGGTGTAGCCTGATGCGAGCGCCAGTAGGACGGGGTTTACTGCCTGCTGGACGTTGGGCTTTGGGAGAGCCTTTGTCCTTACACCTAAAGGTAGGGTAGGGGATGCTTGACCCTTTGTCAAGCCATACACGCCGTTGTCGTGTAGGATGACGACTATGTCGAGGTTTCGCCTACCTAGAGCTACGAAGTGGCCCGCGCCTATACCCAGCAAGTCCCCGTCCCCACCGTGCACTATTACGTTTAAGCTCGGGTTTGCTATCTTTATTCCCGTCGCGAATGGAATCGCCCTCCCGTGTAAGGTGTGAACTCCATTCACGTTTACAAAGTGTGGAATCTTGGAAGAACAACCGATGCCGGAAACAATCACTGTTTGAGATGGGTCAAGCTGCAGTTCTTCTAGAGCTTTGTAGACCGCTGTGAGTATTCCGTAGTTCCCGCAACCGGGACACCAGTCTGGCCACACGTTTGTCCTGTAATTCCATTTAAGCTCCATGGAACGCCACCACCCTTAAAGTTTCACCCATGATGATCTTCTTAACCCCCGCTACCACCTCTTCTCGTGTAAGGGGTCTTCCTGTGAACTTCGCAATATTCTTCTCGATAATAAGGCCAGTTGACATCGCGACGAGATGCCTAAGGCTTACTCCGTAACTGTGCTCTACAAAGATGATCTTTTCCTTGTCGAATCTCTCTAGGATACTCCTAAACTCCTCGCCTGGGAATGGCCATAGAAGCTTCAAGTTGACGTAGGCTCCTCTCATGCCTTCCTTGCCGAGTGCACGGATAGCGTCAAGCGAGACACCCTTAGTGGAACCCCATCCAACCAGTATAAAATCGGGGTTGTCATGTCCCTGGAGAGTGATCTTCTTCTCAAGTGGGAGCTCCTTCCTTATTAGTTCAAGTTTCTCGATTCTTTTAGAATACATTTTGATGCGGTTTACTGGATCCTCCTCAATGTGCCCATACTCGTTGTGTTCATCACCACTATACCACATAACTGTGTCCTTTGCACCCAGGAATGCCCTCGGGGAGATTAGCTTCGAGGAGTCAAACCTCTTGTAGTTGGGGCCTCCAGAGGAAAGCAAGCCCCTCTCGATTTCCGCGCGCCCAGGGTCTGGTGGCGTAATTGTGACTAAAGAGTTTGCTAGAAACTTGTCTAAGATGTGGATAACAGGAACCTGATATTTCTCGGCTATGTTAAAGGCATCGATTGCATCATAGAAGGCTTCAACGTGGTCTCCTGAGGAGAGAACTACTCGTGCAAATTCACCGTGCCCCGCGAATACAGCGTTGAGGAGGTCGCTCTGGCTCCCCCTTGTTGGCTGTCCTGTGCTCGGACCCCCTCTCTGATAGTACGTTATAACTATTGGCGCTTCATTCATCCCAGCATAAGATAAGCCCTCAACCATGAGGTCGAAGCCAGGCCCGCTTGTTGATGTGCTGCTTCTAGCCCCGGTGAGAGAAGCCCCAATTATAGAAGATACTGCAGCGATCTCATCTTCCGTCTGGAATACAATTATGGGACCTATAACACCCTCATCGGCTTCAATCACCTGATATTTTTCCAGGAGGAAACTCTCGTCTGCCGCCGGTGTTATAGGGTAATAGCTCTGGAGCCTAACACCAGCCACTATCTTTCCAATTGCCACTATGTCGTTACCAGTAACAACCATTAGTTTCCCCGGCCTAGCCGTTGGAGTATCAAGTGAGACAATCCCGGCAAGCTCAGAATACATCTCGTAAATACTATCTATCAGGGCGTTGTTCTGCTCGGCTATAATTGGCCTGCCGCGGAAGAATCTTGAGACAGCATCCTGGGACACTTCCTTTCTCAGACCTAGCACGAGAGAAATCATAGCTACAATTATCCCACTCACGTACCTGGACAACAGCTTTGGATCAATCGTGTATTTTGCGGCTAGCCCTCTGAGAAGGACCTGGTAATCCACTCCGACCGCTTTCACAGACATCGAGCTTTCAAGATGGTTAACAATGGAGGACACTGTCGGCTGTATCCCCAGCTCCTTTATCTTCCCGGCTATTCTTTCACGTGTAGTATCCTCGATGCTTGGTATGTCCTCTAGCTTTTTTCCAAGAACCCCCTTGTCATAGATTAAAACACCCCCTATGGAGAGCTCGTCGAAGTGCGTGAAAATTGTCTCTGCATCGGCGGCTGCCAGGATGTCAACTGGGTATCTAAGAGAAGACACGGGGAGAGTAGAGACGCATAAGTGAATATAGCTGTGTCTACCAGTGATATTTGAGAAGTATTCTCTATCGGCTATGAACCAGTACCCCTTTCTCGCGAACGCGTATCCGAGAATGCTCATCGATGTCTCAAGCCCGGAGCCCTGCGGTCCTCCTATAATTAGGCAAATTTCATCCAAAGCTGACACCTCTAGTCTGCAGGGGGAGATTCTGCTAGCGCTTCATCGAATATTAGAGAAGCAGCTAAAACATGGTTAGCGTGCTTTTCGATTTCTTCAGCTGGAACTGTAGTCTTGCAGGTTAAACAATAAGCCCAACCCTGTTGGGTTAAGGCTTCATTTAGTTCCTCGGTGGTCACCTCCTTGGCCATTTGGCAATCTGGATCGACATTCCTTGAATATACAATCATGTTCCTAGCGGAGCAGTAACCCAAGTCTTCAAAGGCCGAGTGGGGCTTAAAGTATAAACACCTCATACAGGGGACTACTCGCATCCCCTGTGCTCACCCAATATCCTCAATTGATATAGCGTTGACGGGGCACACGTCAGCACCCGAGCGAGCGCAGTCGTAGAGATCCTCGGGTATCTCTCCAACAGAGATGTTCTCGTCAGTATTAACACTATATTTGGCTACTACTCTGTTTTTCCCGTTATCGTCCCCAAGCTCGAAGACCTCGGGACAAGCAGCGGGAGCAGCACCACAAGAAATGCATGCAGCTCTATTAACTACAACACGGTATTTCTTCATGTGTTTCGTTTTAATTTTTTGACTATCCTGTATAAATAAATTCTGTCCTATTCTTAGAAATTAACAATTATATCTTTTAGTATTCTTCATTTGTTAAAATACCGTAATTTTAAGCTTTTTCTAGAAAATACATGCATACTTCGTAGGATGCATATCAAATGTAGAGGAAAAGGCCTACTATCATTTTCCCGAGTGAGGCTTCCATTTCATCAGGGTGAGCGCATTAGATATGACTGTTATGTCGCTTAAAATCATGGCTGCTGCAGCAAGCTCTGGTCGAATCATTATGCCGAGACTCTTGTATAAGACGCCTGCAGCTACAGGTATTAGCGTAGCATTGTATGCAAAAGCCCACGCGAGGTTCTGGACTGCTTTTTTCCGAGCATGGATGCTTAGACTGTATAGATCTGCAAGTGCTTCCAGATTCCCGTTTATTAAAACTACGTCTCCAGCTTCTTTTGATATGTCTGCACCGCCACCCATTGCTACCCCCAGGAATGCCCTTCCGATCGCCGGTGCATCGTTAACCCCGTCTCCCGCAAAGAGGACTCTGCGCCCAGAGCTCTGGAGCTTGTCAACAAGGTCGGCCTTGTCCTCTGGTCTAAGCTCAGCGTAAACCTCGTCTACACCCAGCTGAGAGGCTACGTATCGTGCCGCGTTTTCTGCATCTCCTGTAGCTAAGACAGTCCTTATTCCTTTCTCTTTAAAAAAGGAGATTACTTTGCTTGCCTCCTTTCTGAGCTCGTCGCTGACAATTACCGCTGCGGATAGCTTACTATTTATCGCTACAAGGAATGTTGTAGAACCTTTGCCCGTCTCTTCAATGTATAACTTTTCGACCTCTGAGGAAGTCTTGATTGAAAACGATTCGATAATTTTTTTGTATTGCATAGACGCAGGCGGCACAGTCAACTCCTACCACTTTGATTCTCTCCTTGGTATACGGCACAAGAAAACACCGGGCTTAATCAGGGTGTCCGGTAGGGCCGTGCTCAATATAATATTCGGGATTACTCTCAAAGGCTCTTTTGCATGCACTGCTGCAAAAATAGTATATCTTACCCTTGTAGATCGTCTTATACTTAGCTTTCTTAGGATTCACCTGCATTCCACATACTATATCAATTCAAAACTCATATGATTACATTATGTTTTGTCTTACATTAAGCTTTCACATAATAAAAATGTAAATGTTTTAATAATTATGTTTACAATTCGATATTTTTGATTAGATATCTTTGCCATTATGTGAAAAATAGAAACCTCTGAAGACTCAGATTCACCTAATCCTCACATGGTTTTTTATAGGTGGTTACAGATAAGATTTATCTATCCTATAAAGATAAGTATAGCCTCAGCTCATAGGCCTTTCGCTTTGACGCCACTAACCTGGAAAAGTTAATAAGCTACGTTTCTTCCTATTGTATGCATACCAGGTTTGTCTTCGTAACGGGAGGTGTTGTAAGCGGCCTTGGGAAAGGAGTTGTAA
>NZ_JBMFLX010000105.1:0-4607 GCF_049970975.1 Infirmifilum sp.
TAAACGCGGACATCAACGCATGCTTGAACATCACTCACAAGACACGATACAGCCCACACCAAACGAGGTCAAAGCCTTCGTGTCGACACATAGCGGAGTCATACCACTCAACGAGAAAAAGAGAAAAATACACCAAGAGCAATACACTAACCCCTAGAAGGGTAACCCTGGAGCCACCCCCAGTGACGCAGGGCAGCAGTCGGCGCTAGGCCGCTTCTGATCTTATTTTAGAGACTTACAACGACAATGACTGGAAAATAAGAAGCAGTGTCCCGGGTGTGGGTTGCCGCTTTTCATTGCTGGCGCGAAGGCGCCTCGAGCGGCGACCAATAGTCACCCGGGTCATGGATAAATTGAGGCAAAGGGTTAAATTAGCATTGTGTATTTTTTGAAACACGGTGTTGTGTAATGGGTGAGGGAAGCGACCTTGAAATAATAAAGAAGAGAATGCTGCTTGAAATGCAAAGAAAAATGCTCGAAAAAGAACTTAAAAAGGCTGAACCAGACTACTACAGTATTTTTCTCAACTACTTAACTGATGATGGCAGGATCATGTTTGAGAAGGCTGTCGAGCAATATAGTGATACTGCCAAGAAGATAGGAGAAAAGCTTGGTAAATTATTTTATTCAGGCAGGCTACGGGAAAAGCTAAATGCAGAGGCTGTATATTGGATTTTTTATGAGATTGGGCTTCCAATTCGTCTTGAGACGAAAATCGTCTATAAGAAGGGCAGAGAATACAAATCGATAAGTGATGTCTTAAAAGAGGAATAGGATTTGATGAAACTTGATTCAACATGTGTTTCTCTGAGGATACATATTCGAGGCACATATAAAAATAAATAAAGGGGATGAAATTGTCTCATGCCTGGGGATTCGGATGCCTAAGCCCGTAAAGATAATTTTCGTCGGGGCATCGTGGGCCGACTTTAACAAGGAGCTAAAAAGCATAAGCCAGGAGGTGGCTAAAAGCAAAGGTTTAGAGTTTGAGGAAAAGCAAGAGGACTACGTTTTTCTAACAAAGTATGGCGAGAAGGACGAGTTCGGAGGGGCTGACATTCCGCAAGTATTCGTGGTATACGACAACGGAAAGATAAAACACGTCCTCACGAAAGTACCTATCGTCGGGACAAAACCCGACTTCGAGGCTGCGAGGCGTAAGATAGAGGAAGCTTTGAGTTAGGTTCCGGGTTATTTCTTTGACTTAATTTGCAGAAAATCATCAATGGATTGTATTCCAAGGAGCTCGTCAAAACTTATTCCAAGAGCATCGAGAACCTGTTCCAATGTGGTCTTCATTATGTCTAGATACTTCTCAGTGTCTATTTCATCTATTCGTGCAAGTTGTACATGCTTTACACCTTCCCTATCCCTTGTCTTCACATAGCTAACGACACTACCCTTCATAATGTTTACTGGAGTACTGCCATAGAGCTTCTTGTATTCTCGCAATAACTGTTGTGCAGCCTTCTTGTGTTGAGGGGTTGTTTCGACATATTCTTGTAGGTCCTTCGTTAATACCACGTTAAATGCCAGTTGATCCAATGAAATCTGATTATTTTTCAAGCGCATAATTGATTCTCTGATATCATCCTTTACTTGTTCGATAGCTTCTTCAAACGAGGTAATAGTGTCCGCTTTTGAAAGTGTTGTTACAACATCTGTGAACAGCTTCTTTATGAATTCGGGGGTGTTTCTTTTCTTTCCGACAAGACCCTTTACGTCTATTTTTCCATCCTTTAACGCTCCGAGGTAGTTCTTTTTCCTTTCACTGAAAACAACCCACTTGTACTCTTTGTCAACACTGAGGTCTATTTTTAAATCATCGAGAACTGACTGTAGCAGTTTTTCTAATTTATCGCGGCTTGGATTCCAGAGGAAGAGGCTGTCAGTGTCTCCGTAAAGAACAGGAATGCCTAGATCTACAGCCTTCCTCATGGTCTTCAAGATAGCGTATCTTCCAAGGGCTGTTGTGCTTTCCGCTACCGGGGGACAGTATAGTGGGAATGCCTCGGAACCGAAGACACCGTAACTTGCGTTTAGAAAAACTTTGAGTGCAGACTGGATCACATCGTAGTGTTGCTTCTCGTCTTCAGACTTTACCTCTTTTGCCGCCTTCTTGTAAACGTATACGCGGAGATCCCTTAGGATCCCGATAATGGAAGCCATCATTCCTCTTCGACGTGTGCAAACCCAGTGGGGTGTTCCTGGGACTATGTTCCTTTTACATTCCTCGTGGGGGCATCGAACTGTTTCGTAGCTCAGGTTGCCAGTTTTGATTACGCTCGGATATAGGCTAGCGAAGTCAACTACAAGCACGTTGAAGTACATTCCGGGTAAGGGGTCGATAACTATTGCTCCAAGATATTTCTTCCCCTTAATTATTGCGCGGGTTGAAGTATCACCTTTAATTTTCTTGATATCCTCAGGGTTGGGTATGAGCCAGCCCCTCTGCCTATGCTCGTAGTAGAACATATTTCGGATCCATGCCGAGATGTTGTGACGTGTTAGGTCTTCCATTGGTAGTTTAGATATTCTCATCATAAGTATGATGAGTTTGATAACAAGGTCGTCGTTGAAAGCTGTTAACTCGTAGGTGAGCTCGGCATCACGAAAGCTGTACTCTGCTAGACGCTGATAGGTCATCTCTGAAATCAACTCCTCGTGTCTTACCTTGCCTTTTCCGAGGAGGGCTGAAGCTATTTCGTCCAAAGTGTTTCCTTCCCTGTATTTGTTTCCAAAAGCATAGACACGCATGGACTTATTTGTGAAGAACTTGTAGAGGTCAATGTGAATAGAGTTTCGTAGTTCGGGGTACTCGTCTCTTTCTTTCCATGAGATTGGTATCTCTTCTTTCTTGAATCCTAGCTTTAAGGCTCTATTGTAGAGGTAAGGTAGGTCAAAACTATCACCGTTAAAGGTGACTAAGAGAGGATACTCTTCGATCAACTTGAAAGTTGCAAGTAGAAGCTCTTTTTCATCCTTAAAGAAAGTTATCCTAGCGTCTCCCAGCGAGATTTGTGTGTTCCCATGTTTTTCCTCTCTCTCTAAAAGGTATACTCCTTTTCTGCCATCGGATGAGTAATACGAAACGGCTATTACCTTGTCCTCTGCGAGCTTCGGACTGGGTACTCTAAGAGCCTCAGACTCCACTTCTATGTCTATCGCAACTCTTTTAATCTTGGGAATAGGGGCGCTTAGGAGTTTCGCCCACTCTATCATTTCTGCAGCTTGGATTTTATCCTCTACAAGGCCTTCTACAAGTTTACGTATGCCTTCAGGGACACTAGTCTCCACTATTTTGGGTTCCCCGTCCTCATACTTATAGGGCATTCCTGGAATGATTTGTCTATCGTATATGTAGCAGTGATGATATTTTATTTTGGCTTCCCATGAGTGATCCTTTAAGAGTTCACGAATACTTTTCCCAGAACCACCTATAGATAGTGGATCGTTGGCTTCCACCTTGGTCATCCTAATCCAACGATCGTTAAGTGCATCGTATTTCTCGACAATATCAAGCTTGTTGAACCCCGGATGCTTTATAACTTCAGGGAATTTCTCAATGATCTCGTCGGGTGTAAGGTCAGTTAGAAGGTAAGGCTTGTGTCCGCTGTAGTCCGGAATCTTTACTATTTTATGTTCTTCGTCGTCATAAAAGTAGAGGACTGCTCGGGCATCGCTCCCCGAGTACCTTACTGAGAACAAGTAAAGCAATAAGACTCACCGCGTAAACCTCTCTACTCTCCAAACGTTTCTCCTATAGTTTTTCTTATACTCTTTATAATGCTCACGGCATAGGTATACCCGTTTCGTCCCCTCTTTAAGCTTAAGATTGACCCCACTCCGTTTATAGTTTTCAAGCGATATTGATCTCACTGCATCGTTGTCACAACCCTCAACGGAACATTTCACTCCCTTGTCAACACGTCCCATGGAATACCCACAATACTAAAAAACAAACCACAGATAAATAGAAAGCGTATAAAGTTAGATATTACTTCTTGTATCGCTTAGGTCTCAAATCACGGCTATGGCAACGCCTGCACCTCTCCGCGTCCCATGGGTTCCTCGCATTACACCTCCTACAAATCTTAACTTTAAAGTGGTAGTCCAAGGCTAACTGTAGTTTCTCGGGATCTCTTATAGGCATAACTTACCCCTTGGCTATCGAATAGACAATCGCTTTAAAACTTTTTGTCAACGCCTCAGAATCTGCTAAAATATAAAGATAACTATGAAAGACAAATATACATGTACTGATAAGTCTTCGCTTAGAGATTCAATAGGATCACCATCTTTAAAAACACTATTCTAGTTAGCCCTCCCTGTGATCATGGAAAAAACCTCTAGTTTAAAATCCATAGCAAGGACAAACGTGTTCATCCTAGCAGTTGGCGCTCTCCTAATAGGCTTAATCCTAGGAGCATTAATGAGCTCTCTACTATGGAATAGATCTACCCAAAACACTCAGCAGACAATAACGGTTCCCATAGGCGCGCTCCTAGAGCTTACCGGCGACTTAGAGTCTTATGGTAAGAGAGACCAAGTAGCCCTCGAGCTTGCGGTTCAGGACATTAATGCTTTCGCCGAGAGTGTTGGGTCTC
>NZ_JBMFLX010000106.1:0-4552 GCF_049970975.1 Infirmifilum sp.
ACACCACTCAACGAGAAGAAAAAGACAACACCAGGAGCAAAACAATAACCCCTCAGAGGGGTAACCCGGGAGCCCGCCCCAGTGGCGCAGGGTGGCAGGCTGACTTTATGCTTATAACCTTCTCCGTTTATTTAGTACGGCTGTGAAGAGCCTTTGCGAGGACTGATCTGTGCTGAGTCGGACCCCGCTGAGCCTATGTTTTGAGTGCAAGAATCCCGTAGCCCTTCACGACTTTTATTATTTTGAAGCCGGTGAGTCTGAGCCTCTCGGCTACTCCTCGCTGGATATTCACTCCTCTCTGCCTCCCCGGTGCACCCGTGTAGTGGAAGACCCTGGCTCCGGGTTTAAGTACGCGGTGGAGCTTTGCGTAAAATTCGCGGCTGTAGAGGCGTGGGGAGAACGCGAAGACAGGCGGGTCGTGGAGCGCGAAGTCGAAATTTTTCTCTGGAAGCTCGTCGAGAACGTCTAGCGCGTCGCCTAGAACTATGTCGGCGTCAGCCAGCTTCCTGGAAAATGGGTTGTGCTCCGCAATCCATAGCACGTTTGGGTCAGCCTCTATGGTCGTCACCGCTGCTCCCCGGTTTAAAGACTCGATCGCGGTGTAGCCGAGACCAGTGCATATGTCGAGCCCTACCTCTCCCCTCTTGACCCTGAGCATCCCCACCTTTCGGCTAGCGTCTTGTAGGGGGGTTGTTTCCTTTATGTTGTGCATGTGAACGCCGTCTATCTCTATTGTCGGCGCCACGTTCTCGCCAAGGTACATCAGTTTGTAGTAATGCTTAGCTCTTATCTCAACAAAATAGAAGTCGCCCTCTGCTGATATGAAGAGAACTTTCTCGGATTCTGCAAGCCTCTTTACAACTCCTAACTCTATCATCGACTCTCCCAAAGCATGAGTAAGTATAACACCCTCGTCATTCCTCACAGCCTCGGCTCGACCAAGGCCAAAGTCTACGGGAACCTTTACGGGTCGTCCCAGTGGCAGCTCGAGAATTATTCGTGCAGTAAAGGGGGTCAAGACCGTCCCTTTTCTCGGCTTGAAGGCAATCCTCTCAGGCATTTAAAGACCGCATAGAAGGTACTCTGAATTCGTAGAAAAAATTATTATGCCCCTCAATACTTGATTCTTTTTGACGCGGGGGTGCCCGAGCTAGGTCAAAGGGGGCGGACTGAGGCTCCGCTGGCGTCGGCCTGCCCGGGTTCGAATCCCGGCCCCCGCACTATTCTACCTCACAAGCTCAAGTTTGATAATAGTAATAACCCGTGAGAGGGGTAGCCGGGAGCCCCCGGTGACGCAGGCGGTGGTGTTTTATAATTGCGGGTGCTTATCTTAGGCAGGTGTTGGAGTTGAGTACGGCTGGACGCCTTCCCGTGCCCGTCGACCCTGATCGTATAGCGCTTGTTATTGGGCGTGACGGATCGAATAAGCGGAGGATAGAGGAGGCATTCAATGTGAGGGTTAACGTTGACAGTGAGAAGGGGTTTGTGTTTCTGGAGCCTGGGGAGAATTCAACGATGTATAATGTCTTTAGGGCTAAGAAGGCCGTGGAGGCTTTGGCCCTTGGATTTAGCGTTGACGATGTTGTCCTGCTCGCAGAGGATGTTTATGATTTCGAGGTCGTTGATCTTGGTGAGGCTGCAAGGAACCAGGCTGATCTGGCCCGTATAAAGGCCCGCGTGATAGGCTCTGAGGGCAAGTTTAAGCGTACTCTCGAGGAGATAACGGGAGTAAAGATAGTAATTGGCGAGAAAGTAGTGGGGCTTATCGGGGACTATGAGCAGCTGAGGCTGGCCAAGGATGCTATCTCGCGTCTTATTCGGGGACAGTCACATCAGACTGTTCTCAAGTTCCTTGAGCGTGAAAGTTATGGATTGAGGAGGCGTAGGCTTGACTTGTGGGAGAGGATGAGCCAGGTATAGGTTATGTGTCCGGAGCGGCTTGAGAAGGACTCTGAGCTTAGGAAAGTCTTAGAGGATGTATTCGACTATCGGACAATCATGGCGGTTTACAGGCTGATGAACAAAGGTGTTCTTTCTAAGCTCTATGGAGTCGTGTCTACGGGGAAAGAAGCAAGGGTTTACAGGGGGGTTACCCCTGAGGGCGATGACGTAGCAGTCAAGATCTATCTTGTCTGGACGTCGGAGTTTAGGAAGAGTCGTCTTAAGTATATCCTTGGCGATCCCAGGTTTGAAAATGCTCCCCGAGACCCAATAGGTTTTATAAACGCGTGGTGCAGGAAAGAGTTTCGAAACCTTAAAAGGGCTTACTCTATTGGTCTCCCGGTTCCTCGGCCCATAGCCTTCGAGGAAAACATTCTGATTATGGAGTTTCTTGGTGAGAGCGGTGTCCCATACCCCCTTTTGAAGGATAGACCCCCCGATGACCCTGGAAAGGTTTTAGAGGATATAAAGGGCTTTATTAAGAAGCTCTACCTAGAAGGCGAGCTGGTTCACGCGGATCTCTCAGAATATAACATCATGATAAAGGAGAACGACGAGATCATGGTCATCGATTTCGGGTCGGCGGTTCTCAGGTCGCACCCCAACGCTGTAGACTTTCTGAGAAACGATATCATCAATATTTACAGGTATTTCAGGAGCCTAAACGTGGAAACTGGTAGACCGGAAGAATTCTTGGAAGAGATTCTGCATGAACGTTAGGATGTTCCAGGCAAGCCTTTGCGCCTCGATGCAACATAGCGACCTCTAAGCCGTATCTCGCGCATCCTGCTCAGAACCCTCTGCGTAGATTCGTCACCTGCCCGCTCCCGGTACCCTTCTATGAAATGCGAGAACAACAAATCAGTTGAGATTGGATGCGTGCTTTCGAGCACGCGGAGAAACAGGTGGAGATCTGTGCCTTTGTCCTCTTCTCTCTGTGAGAAAAAGCCGAGACCAAAGTCCACGAGCCACACATCGTTCCCGCTTACAAGAAAGTTGCTGGTGGTTAGGTCACCGTGTATTATCCCGTTCATGTGTAGTGATGCAACCATGGAGCCTGCACGGTGCAAGAGATGCAGAATTTCTTCATTGCTCCCCTTTTCAATTACCTCCTTTAGTTTCAGGCCCTCAATATACGACATGACCAGTAATCCATCTTCCGCGTCTAGGTAGACGATGTCCGGGACATTTACCCCTAAGAGCCCAGCCTTGGCCAACAGGCGTGCCTCTAAGCTTGTCCTAGCCTTGCGTAGCTTCACGTCGAGTTGTGGGTCCCTGTATGGTTTCGGCAACCTGTATTTAGCCACGACTTTCTCACTTGAGAGGACGCCTTCCACGAGAACTGCTTCCGCCCCGACAGCGATGATCCTTGCAGGCGAGAGCCCTATCTTCTCCTCCAGTAGTCTAGCTACTTCCTCCAAGGTATGTCCACCTCGTCAAGCCTCCAGAGAGGCCTTATCCTGCTCTCCTCTACCGGGATCGTGATTCCGCTCGTGTATGCGAGTGCACCTGTATACGCGATCATCGCACCGTTATCCCCTGCTAGTTCTCCCAATACCCTCGCAAAGGAAACCCCTCTAGACTCAGCCATTAGCTGTAGTTTCCTTGAGAGTAGCTCGCTCCTGGCGACTCCCCCCGTCAATACAACTTCTCTCTTGCCCGTGTGAGCCACTGCACGCTCTGTGACCTCCACAAGCATGGAGTACGCTGTTTCTAAGAGGCTGAAACAGAGATCCTCGAGCTTATAGCTTCCCTCCTTGTAGAGTTTTAACGCATATGTTAAGAGCCCGCTGTATGAGAGATCTTGACCCTTGACTACATAGGGAAGCTCGATATAATTGGATCCTTTCCTTGCAAGCTCTTCCAGCTTTGGGACACCTGGGAAGCCTAAGCCTATCTCGCGGGCAAAGGTGTCGAGACAGTTTCCAATGGGTATGTCTAGAGTTTCCCCGAAGACCCTATACCTGCCAGCGTTAAATGCGGATATGATTGTGTTTCCCCCGGCTACGTAGACTATTACGGGATCCTTAAACCCCGTAGTTAGCAGTGCAATCTCGATGTGTGCTACCGCGTGATTAACAGGCACGAGGGGCTTATCATACTTTAAAGCCAGGTATCTGGCCAGAGTCGCCCCCACGCGAAGGCATGGGCCCATACCCGGGCCGAGGGCTACGGCTATAGCGTCAAGATCCGGGGGATCAAGTGAGGCCTTCCTCAGGGCCTCCTTAAGAACTCCAGGGGCTACCTTGCTGTGATGCTCGGCAGCCTCGCTTGGCTTTATACCGCCCGAGGGGGGCCGATACGTCTTAAAAACGTTTGCGAGAATCTCGCCGCGCTCTGTAGCTATGCCTACCCCGAAAGTGTGCGCCGTTGACTCGATGCCGAGAACAATCGTCATGTTACCATAGAAAGATCTGGCACCCCAGTATTTTGTCTTTACGTTGAATGGTAAGAGAGGTCGCTCCACCTGGTGTTGCACGACTCATAAAGCCAGCTTATCCAGAGACTGACTGAAGAATAGGCTGCTCAGAGAGATTGAATGATTGTAAAACGCCCGTTTGAGGGGTGAGGTGATAGCTTCTCAAGTCAAGGCTAGAGAAAGAATCCAGCC